>JBPCMC010000302.1:0-5823 GCA_051002645.1 Thermomicrobiales bacterium | reverse complement strand
GGCTGAAGCCTACGCCACCACAATCAACGCTTGGCGAATGCTTCCTCGATCTTGTCCGCGAGGTCCACGTCGCGCTTCGTCACCGTGCCCGCGTCGTGGGAACTGCACGTCACCGTCACCTTGTTCCAGCCGTGCATCAGGATATCGGGGTGATGCCAGAGCGCCTCCGCGTTGACGCCGACCTCGACGACGAAGCCGAGCGCGCGGGTGAAGTCGCTCAACTCGTACGTCTTGGCGATGCTCTCGCCCTTCCGCTCCCAGCCCGGCAGCTTCGCGAGCCGCGCGTCGACCTGCTCACCGGTCAGTTTGTCGTCCATGCGCCGCCTCCCATCTGATGACATCGCCCTACGCTATGCGTCGCCCGTGCCGGCGAGGGCGGTACAGGCCATCACCAACTTGCCATTCGGGGACTCGAAGCCGAGTTTGACCGTCGCCCGTGCGGGCCGCTTGTCCTCGGGGAAGTGCTTGATGTACTCGGCATTCATCCGCGCATACTCTGCCGGGTCCGCCAGCCCGACCTGAATCCAGACGACGCGCTCCAGCGACGACCCGGCCGCTTCGAGAATTGTGCGCAGATTCTCGATCGTGCCGCGCGTCTGCTCCTCAATCGTCCCACCCGACTCGCCTGAGACCTGATTCGTCCCGCCGACGCCCGATACCCAGACAAACCCATTCGCCACCACCGCCCGGCTGAACGGCAAATCCCCCCGCCCACCAGGAATGTTCTTGATGTACCGAATCTCATCCGCCACGCGAACCTCCTTACTTGACAATCAGCAACTGAACCACAGAGGCACAGAGAACACAGAGGAAAGCACAAAGACGGATGAGAATCAATCAGGTTCGTCTGTCATCAATACAATGTTGTGCTATACCCCCATCACCCGCCTCCGTGCCTCTCTGTGTTCTCTGTGCCTCTGTGGTTCAATTCGGTCTCGTCATCCCGCCCCGATCAGTTCGGCGGGCAAGGTGTCGCGCTCTTGGGAGGATTGCATGGCGTCCACCTGGCCCTCGACATCGGCGCGGCGCGGGACGAGCAGGCCGAACGCGGCGGAGATGAAGATGAAGATGGACATGAAGGCGTAGACCGGCCGCACGCCGATCAAGTCGATGCCGACGCCCGCGATGGAGGAGGAGAGCGGGAAGCCGCTCATCGAGATGGCGCGGGCAGCGATGTTCACCCGCCCTTGCAGGTGATCGGGGATGAGCCGCTGCCGCAGCGAGATGACGGTGATAATCACCATCTCCACGCTGAACGCCCGCAGCGCGAGCAGCACCAGCGCGGTGGGCAGGTTTGGCGCAAAGGCCATCGCAACGCTGAAGACGCCCGCGATCCCAAAGCCGCCGATCATCATCGTGCGGATGCCGAGCCGCGCGCTGACGCGCGTGACGAGGAAGGCGGCGACGATGCCGCCAATCCCCGATGCTGCGTACAGCAGGCCGACCAGTCCCTTACTGATATGCAGCCCTTCGAGCGCGTAGACCGGCATCAACCCGTAAATGCCGCCGTCTGCTAGCGTGAAGACGAAGAGCACGCAGGCAAGGGCGCGCACCGTCCGCTGCCGCCAGAGGAAATGGAGCCCCTCGACGAGGTCCGCACGCACGCTCCGCGACTGCGCCGCCGCGAGATCGTGCCGCTGGAACGGACGGCGAATCGTCGAGAGCGCGCAGAAGGAGCAGGCAAAGGTCACGCACGCGACCATCAGGGAGGGCGCCTCGCCGATGTTCGTAATCAGCAGGCCCGCGATGGAGGGGCCGATCAGCGAGCCGACCGAGACGGTGATTTGCAACCGCGCGTTCGCCTCCACCAACTGATCGCGGCGGACAAGCGCGGTGAGTGTGCTGAGCGCGCAGGCGTCGAAGAGGACGGTGAAGAGCGGCGCGAGCGCCGCGACGATGTAGACATGGACGAGGCTGACGCCGCCAAAGAGCGCGGCCACGGGGATGCTGCCGTAGAGGACCGTGCGGGTCGCGTCGCAGGTCAGCATGATGATGCGGCGATTCATGCGGTCCGCCGCGACGCCCGCCCACGGCGCGACGAGCGGATATGCCAGCGTCTCGAAGGCGGCGACGAGGCCGGTCTGCCACGCAGAGTGCGTCCGGCTGAAGACGAGCAGCGGGACGGCAATCAGGATCGTGAAGTAGCCGTAGACGGTCGCCGCCTGCGAGGCCCAGAGTTTGCGAAAGTCGCGGTTGCGCAGCAGCGATTGCCCGGCGAGTGACACGGTCGCGCACCCCTTCCCAGCCGTGCCATCCGGCCGACACAGAGAGCATAGCGGCGCGTGCCGGGCGATTCAAGGCATCAGATGGCAGCTACTAATCATCGACCCGGAATAATCGTCCGCGCTGTCCGCTTCTGGTAGAGTGACACGGACGGACGATAGGCGCTTTATGACGCGGGAAGGAGGGGCCGATGCAGACGCGAGAAGAAATTCGCCTGACGACGCTGGCCACCTGCGCGGGCTGAGCATCCAAACTCGGGCCGGGGGACCTGGCCCATGTCCTCGCGCCGCTCACGGCAGTTGCGGCGCCCGCCGCATTGCTCGTCGGCCTGCACACCAGCGACGACGCGGCGGTCTATCGCCTGTCGGACGACCTTGCGATTGTCCAGACGGTGGACTTCTTCGCACCCGTCGTCGACGATGCTTACGACTATGGCGCGATCGCGGCGGCGAACTCGATGAGCGACATCTACGCGATGGGCGGCGAAGTCCGTTTCGCTCTCAATATCGCCGCGTGGCCGGAGACGTTGAGCACCGCGCTGCTTGGCCGCGTCTTCCAGGGCGGCACGGACACGATGGCCTCGGTCGGCGCGGTGATCGCCGGCGGGCACACGATCCGCGACACTGAGCCGAAGTACGGCCTCGCCGTCACGGGCGTCATCCGGCCCGACCGGATCATCACCAAGGCGGCGGCGCGGCCCGGCGATCTGCTGGTGCTGACGAAGCCGCTCGGCACCGGCACGATCACGACGGCGGCGAAGAATCTCCAGGCCGATCCGGCGCACCTCGCCGGCGCTATCGCCAGCATGAAGCGGCTGAACGAGATCGCCTCCCGTCTCGCGGTAGCGGCGGGCGTGCGCGCCGGCACGGACATCACCGGCTTCGGGCTGCTCGGCCACGCCGACGAAATCGCCGCGAAGAGCGGCCTCTGCCTGACCTTCGACGCCGCCGCGCTCCCGTGGCTCGATGGCGCGCTGGCCTACGCCGCGCAGGGCATCCGCACGGGCGGCAATGGCCGCAACCAGGAGCACTTCGCCGCGCACGTCACCTGCGGTGAAACGGTCGATCCCATCGTGCGGCAAACATTGTGGGAATCGGAGACCTCGGGCGGACTCCTCCTGTGCATCGCCCCGGACGCGGCAGCGGGCTATCTCGCCTCTTGCTCCGCCGCAGGCCAGTCCGCGTGGCAGGTGGGCACGGTCACGGTCGGTACAGGCGTGATCGTACGATAGCGCAATTATCGCATTAGTGGCGGCGTCAATGGAGGTTGCGCAGGAACGCCAGTACACGCGCGGTCATCTCGCGGATATTCACCGCTGACGTGTCGATCATCAGGTCGGCGTGGCCACGCGCTTCTGCCAATCGTTCTTCCTGGGCGTCGTAGACCGCCTGCGGCCATTCCTGGCCGCGACGGTCGCGCACGGTGGCGAGCGGGACATCGAGATAGATGAGCACGTCCGGGTCGGAGTGCCGCCAGAGCCAGGCGATGCCGGAGTGCTCCTGTGCAACGGCGCTCGCATCGAACCCCTGACCGCGCAGGGCGGTGACGAGCGTCGACTTCCCCGACGCGCAGTGGCCGACGACCGCGACGCGCAATGGCCGTGTTTCCACCCCTGACGGCGCGTTAGCCATCGCGACGCCGCAGGACGAGCGGAATGTTGGCGGTGAGATGGCGTGTGAGCATGTGCTCTTCACGCGGCATAATCGTGAGAGCGATGACGGTCATGTCGTCGTTCGGGCGACCGCGATCGGCGGCGATAGCCGCGCCCAGGAGCGTGTCCGCGAGCGTTTGCGCGTTGGCGGCGACCGCACCCGCGGCAGCGAGCGCGGCGACCGGATCGACGGGCGCGCCGTACCGCTCGCCGGCGTGCGCGATGCCATCGGTGAAAAGCACGACATACAGGCCGGCCGCGACATCGAACTGGTCAATCGCGGGCCGGGCATGGCGCCGGACCCCGATCGGGCCAACCGTCGCGGGGAGGAGGTGCCACGCGCCGTCGCGATAGACGGTCGCCGGTACGTCCGCATTGCGCGTCAGGAGGACGTGATTGCTGCCGAGATCGAGCGAGAGCATATCGAGCGTCGCGGACACGCGCCCGCCCCGGTAGGCGTGCAGGTAGTCGTGGACGGCACGGGCGACCGCGCCGTCCCGCACGCCCTCTTTGATCAGCGATACCGCCTTCGAGGTCAACTGGAGCGAGAGCATCTTGGCGGGGAAGCCGTGCCCCTGCCCATCGACGAGGACGAGCGTGAAGCCACCATCGGGCCGCTCGACGAGCTCGACCGTGTCGCCGCTCTCGCGCGCGGCGTAATGACTCGTCTTCGCCGCCGCCAGGTCCGCCTGGAGGAAGAGCGCGGGCGCGCTAGCGGGCAGTGATGAGCTTGTCGCGGTCGCTGTAGTTTTTTCGATAGTAGGCAAGGTATCCGGCATCGTGCTTCAGCGGCTCCCACCAATCGCGGTTCTCCGCGTACCACCGAACAGTCCGTTCCAGGCCAACGGAGAAGGGCAGTTCGGTCTGCCAGCCGAGGGCGCGCAGTTTCGCGCAATCGAGCGCGTAGCGGCGGTCATGCCCCGGTCGGTCGCCGACGAATTGCAGCAAATCGCGCGGCTTGCCGAGGATTTCGAGCAGCGCGCCCAGCACCGCGAGGTTCGTACGGCCGTGGCCGAGTCCTTCATGCTCCGCGCCGATATTGTATGCCTCGCCCGCCACGCCTTCGTGCAACGCGCGGTCGATGCCGTCGCAGTGATCGTCCACATGCAGCCAGTCGCGCACTTGCTGGCCGTCGCCATAAACCGGGATCGCCGTGCCGTCGAGCGCGTTGGTGATCGCGACGGGCAGCAACTTCTCCGGGTATTGGTACGGGCCGTAGGTGTTCGATCCGCGCGTGATGACGGTCGGCAGGCCGTGCGTAATCTGGTAGGAGTTGACGAGCAGATCGGCGCCGGCCTTCGTCGCGCTATACGGCGAGCGCGGCGCGGGTGCATCGCCCTCGCGGGAGGCGCCGTCCTCCACATGCCCGTACACTTCGTCGGTACTCACTTGCAGGTAGCAGATGACACCTTCCTGCCGGGCCGCTTCGAGCAGCGTCTGCGTGCCGACGACCTGCGTGACGGCGAAGTTGCTGCCGTCCATGATCGAGCGGTCCACATGCGATTCGGCGGCGAAGTTCAGGACGCCATCACAGCCGCGCATCGCCTCGCGGACAACGGCGGGGTCGGCGATATCGCCATGTACGAAGGTATAGCGGGGGTCAGATGCCACCGAGCGCAGGTTTCCTTGATTGCCCGCGTAGGTAAGTTTGTCGAGGACGACAACCTCATATGGGTGTCGCGCGAGCGTGCGGCGCACGAAGTTGCTGCCGATAAATCCCGCCCCACCCGTCACGAGCAATCGCTTGAACGTCCGCCCCATCGCTACCTCCCCGTCGCACGCCGTCACCATGACGCGGAGGATACCATATCGCCCCTGCGTCTGCGTTCGCTTTGCTATCCCAACACAACCTCGCGCCAAGCTGAGAAATTCTGGTGGTGGGGGGGGTGCCCGCCCCCGGGTACTGTCGAGCGAGGAACCTCCGCCCCCCCGAAGCCGCTGTCGGCTCC
>JBPCMC010000301.1:0-15987 GCA_051002645.1 Thermomicrobiales bacterium | reverse complement strand
CAGCAGCAGTATCATCGCGGGCGGTAGGGTATGCATCGGTACCTCCTCTTGGTCGAGTGGTATCGAGCATACCCCGCCGCTTCATCTCATGCCAAATGGGGAAAGTCGAGCTGAGATGGTGGGGATGCCCGCCTCACCGAAGTACGCCGTGCTCGTGGTTGGCAGGCTGACCGCCAAGACGGTCACGCGTTCCAGCGCCGCCGGATTGACGAGCGTGCGAAGGAATCGGGCCGCCGCCACGGCCTGCTCCGAGCCATCGGTCGCGAGGAGGATATGCATGTGCGCTTCCCTTTCATAGCCAGTTACCGACGCGCATATTCATCGCTCACATCATAGGGCAAACGGGAGAACAGTACACGCGGTGGCGGCGGCCTTCAGCCCGCCGCCACCGAATGAGGAACGCCGCCCAAATGGGCGGCGTGTCAGGATGTATGAACCGGGCTTTTGTCGAGCCATTCGCGTTTGAGCCGGTACCAATACCGTGGTTGTCGATAGCGTCGTACGTTTCTTCGTTGCCCGGTGTCCGTGGCGTGGTGGCGATTACTTCGCGTTGCGCGTGCGGCGAGAAAAGCGACTGGGCCGGTTGGCGCGCTGGATTGCTTCGGCTTCCTGCAAGAAGTTGTACTTCGCCGCCTGCTTGATGCGCTGCTCCTGCTCCGCACGGGCGATCATCATGAAGGTGTCCATACTCATTGCGTTTGCTCCTTTTCGTTCTGCCTATTCTTTCGTCAGTGCCGTTCTCGTCTCCCTGGCATCATCATAGGGGGTGGCACGCGGCGGGGCATCCATCATCCGACCAGTCCGCGCGCGGCCAAAGGGCGGGATCATCTCCCGCCCTTTCGTACAGGTTGGTGACAAAACAAGGGCGGGCTATTGAACCGCCAAGACGCCAAGGACGCCAAGAAAAACAGATGGAGAGTGACGGATTTCCCTCCGCGTGCTTTGTTCCCTCTTGGCGTCCTTGGCGTCTTGGCGGTTCCAAAGGCTCAGGTGGTCGTCTCCTCCAACGTGATGAGGTGGTGTTGGAGGGCGAAACTGACCGCCTCGGTGCGGCTGGTGACGCTCAGTTTCTGATAGAGGGCGTTCGCGTGGAACTTCACCGTCCGCTCGCTGATGAAGAGTCTGTCCGCGATCTCTTTGTTCCGCAGCCCCTTGGCGATCAGGACGAGCACTTCGCGCTCGCGTTCGGTCAGTTGCTCGATGTCAGGGGCAGTTGATTTCGACACGGCCATTTTTTCGTCATCTCTCATGCTGCGTACCAAGCTGTTGAGAACGATCGGCTCGTACACACTGCCGCCGTTATAGACTGTATGGACAGCGCTGAGAATCTCTTTCCGGCCCGATCCCTTAAGGAGATAACTTTGTGCTCCAGCCCGTAACGCTTCGACGATACGGTCGTCCGTGTCATACGCAGTGAGGATGATGACGCGGGCGGGGTATTCCAGCGCGTTAATTCGCCGCGTGGCTTCCGCGCCATCCATTTGCGCCATAGCGAGATCCATCAAGACGATGTCGACGCCCCCTTGCGTGACACGCGCGACCGCCTCGGAGCCGTCGGTAACCTCGCCCACGATTTCAATATCAGGGTCAATTTCGAGGATCGCCACGATCCCTTCGCGCACGATGGGATGGTCGTCGCACACGAGCACCTTAATCGCCGTTTCGGCCATGATCCTCTACCCCCCATCACCTTTCGCACCGTTGTTCCGCGCGTCAGTGTACCAATTTTATCGGCACGCGCACCACAATCCGCGTGCCCGCGCCGCGATCGCTCGAAATGTCGCTCGTCCCGCCCATCAGTTGCGCCCGCTCGCGGATGCCGATCAAGCCGAAGCCGCCCGACGTGCCGCGCGCCGTCCGCTGCGTCGCGACCACCTCCGGGTCGAAGCCGACGCCGTCGTCGTGGATCGTCAGGGTGACCCTGCTCGCCTCGACAGCGAGCGCCATCTCGACGTGCGTCGCGCGCGCGTGCTTGGCGATGTTCGCCAGCGCCTCCTGACCGATTCGATAAAGCCCCGCGCTGACGGGCGAGGGCAGGGGCGACAAGTCCTCAGCGGCGGCAACGCTCACCACGACGTCGGTGTCACTGGTGAAGGTCGTCGCCAGTCGCTCGAACGCTTCGACGAGCGTGGCATTTTGGAGATGTGCCGCCCGCAAGTCCATCACCGACCGGCGCGCTTCCTCGAGGTTGGCGCGCGTCAGTTCGAGCGAGCGGAGCAGTTTCTCCTTCGCGCGGTCGAGTTTCGGGGGTTCCATGGCGAGGAAGGTATCCGCCAGTTCGAGTTGATAGGTCGTCGCCGTCAGCCCCTGCGCGATCGTGTCATGGATCTCGCGGGCGAGGCGGTTGCGCTCCTCGACGACGCCGAGTTCCTGCGCATCGTGGTAGAGATGGGCATTCTCGATGGCGACTGCCGCCTGGTTCGCCATGATCGAGAGCAGTTGTGCGTTCTCGGCGGTCGCGTGCTCCGCCGCGATGAAGCCGGCCAGCACGCCGACGACATCGGCGCCGACGACCATCGGTACGCCGATCCACCCGAGTGGCAGCGGCAGGCCCGGCAGTGCGGCGGGGGCGAGGCCGTGCGCGCGGCACGCCGTCTCGTAATCCGGCACGAAGAGCGGCGCCCGCGTGCGCATGACGATAGAGGCGAGCGGGCCGATGCCCGATTCTCCGTCGTAGTGACCGATGATTGCTGTCGGGCCCGTCGCGGTGATCCAGCCCGCATTGTCGGCGCGGTAGCCGATCAGGGGGAAGCGCAGGTCGAGGAGGCGCGTGGACTCACGGGCGATCGCCTGTAGGAGCGGCTCCAGATCGAGCACGGCGCTGATCGTGTGGGAGATGTCGTTGAGGATCGCCAGCCGCTCGGCGCGCGTGCGCTCGCGCTCCAGCAGGCGGGCGTTCTCCATCGCGATGGCGGCCTGCCGGGCGATCAGTTCGAGGATGCCGACGCCCGCTTCGGTGACATCCTTCGGCTTGACGAAGGCGGCGATCAGGCCGATCGTCCGCCCCTTAGCCAGCAGCGGCACGCCCACCCACGCAGTCGGCCACTCGACATAGGAGAAGCGGCGCAGTGTCCGCCCCCGCCGATTCATGTCGCTCTCGTAGTCACGGACGACCAGCGTCTCGCCATTCTCCGCGACGTGCTGCGTGAGCGCGCGCTGCTCCATGATTTCCGCGAAGGGGCGGGTCTTGATCCCCTCGTTGCGGCTCTCCTCGTGGAACCAGATACGGTCGTCGTCCCAGTAGGCGGCGAGCAGCGACTGCGAGAGGAAGAGGCGCGGCGTCTCACTCTGGATGACATGCAGGAGCTCATCCATATCGAGCATGGCGCTCATCGCGCGGGAGAGGTCGTTGAGGACGGCCAATCGCTCGATACGGGAGCGCTCCCGCTCGATTAACTCGACGTTTTGCAGCGCGACGCTCACCTGATTGACGATGGCGACGAATGCCTCCTCCTCATCGGCGGTGTACGCGCTCGCCTTCCCGTAGATGGCGATCACCCCGAGCAGCGTATCACCCGCGAGCATCGGTACGCCGAGCCAGCCTTTCGCCTCGAAAGACGAACCGTCGTTCAGCGGTTTGGAGACCGGAATGCCGCGCGCGATGCGTTCCGCGTAGTAATCGCCCGTGGTGAACGGTTGACGGGTCTCGGCGACGATGAAACTGAGGCCGTAGCGGAGCGGGATGCTTTCGCGGTCCAGACGCCGGACGCCGTCGATGTACCAGAACTCCGGGTTTTGCTCGCCTGTTTCCGGGTTGACGCGGGTGATGCGCAGGCTCTCGACGTGGAAGAGGCGCGCGCACTGCGCATAGACGGCGTCGTAGAGCGTTTCCCGGTCGGTCGTCGCGCTGATCGCGCGGGCGATCTCGGTGAGGGTCGCCATGCGGGTGGCGCGCTCCCGCTCCCGCGCGATCAACCGGGCGTTCGCCATCGCGATGCCGACCTGGTTCGCCACCGAGAGCAGCATGTCGCGGTCCTCGGTCGTCAGCGGGCGGTCGGTCGTGTTCAGGGAGATGATGCCGTAGACCTCGTCGCCCTGGATGACCGGGACGCCGAGCCACGAGGAGTGCTCGGGCGGCAACGGCGCGTCCGGGTGCGCCATGCCGCGCCGCACGAGCTCGGTCGGGTAGTCGTTCGTTAAGAGCGGCTCGCCGGTGTCGCGGATCGCCGGGCTGAGCCCGCCGCGTAGGACCTGCCCCTCCAACTCCCGGGCGCGCTCGCCGTTGCGGAAGTAGCTCTCGGCAATGATCTCACCCGTCTCGGGCACGATGCGGCAGATGCGCGAGTTCGCCATCGGCAGCAGGCGGCTGCATTCGCGGTAGACAACGTCGTACAGCACGTCCGGGTCCGTCACGGCGCTGATCGCGCGGGAGACCTCGGCGAGCGCCGCCATCCGCGCCGCCCGCGCCTCCTTCTCTTGCAGGAGGCGCGCGTTGGTGATCGCGACGGATACCTGATTGGCAATGGCGGTGAAGACTTCCTGCTCCGCCTCCGTGTAGGGGGCTCGCTTGCCATTGACGACCATCACGCCGAGCAGCGTCTGCCCCGCGATCAGGGGCATGCCCATCCAGGCATCGCCGACATCGTTCGGATCGGTCGGGTAATAGATGGGGATGCCATGCCGCTTGCACTCGGCGATGTAGTCGTCAGTGATGAGCGGCGCGCGCGTGCGGGCGACGATCGGGCTGAGGCCGCCTTCGAGCGGCACGCCCTCCATATCGTGCAGCCGCGTGCCCCGCGTATACCAGAGGTCGGGCACCATCTCGCCGGTCAACTCCCGCACATGCGCGATGTAAAAACTCTCGACACTGAAGAGGCGGCCGCACTCCTGATGGACGGCCTCGTAGAGCGTGGAGAGGTCGGTGGTGGCGCTGATCGCGCGGGAGACTTCGGTGACCGTCTCCATACGGCGGGCGCGGGCCCGCTGCTCCTCGAGGAGGTCGATATTGCGCATCGCCACGCCGACTTGATCGGCGATGGCGAGCAGGACGGCGCACTCCTCGTCGGTGTAGGGTGTGACACGCCCGTTCGTCGCGATCACGCCGGTCGCCCGGTCGCCCTCGCGGATCGGCACACCCATCCACGGCAAATGGAAGGTGCGCGAGGTATCCCCCCACTCCTCGCCGCGCGGCGCGGCGAGGCCGTGCTCCGCGTCCGCCGCGCCCGCGTCCGCCGTGGTGATCGGCATGTTCTCACGGACGACGCTCTGGCCGAGGCTGGGCGGGAGCGGTTCCCCCTCCAGCCCGCGCTCGCGGCGCGCCGAGGCATACCAGAGCACGGGGATCAGGCCGCCGTCCGCGCGCGCGCGCGCAATGTAGAAGTGCTCCACGCCGAAGAGCCGCACGCACTGGGCGTAGACCGCCTCGTAGAGCGCGTCGTGGTCCGTCGCGGCGCTGATGATGCGCGCGACCTCGGTGAGCGTCTCCATGCGCCGTGTGCGCTCCCGCTCCTCGGTCAGCAGTCGGATCTGCTCGATGGCGAGGGCGGCCGCATTGCCGAAGATGCGTACGATCGCCACATCATCGTCCGAGAAAGGTTCGTCCGTCGTGCGCCAGATCGTCAGGACGCCGAGGGTGCGGTTGCGCGTCATCAGCGGGACGGTGCAATGCAGGGCGAACTCTTCTTCCGGCACGCCCCGGCGGGGGGCGCCACGCGCGACATAAATCTCGTTCGTCCGGTATGCCCGCCCGGCGATTGAGTCCGTTTTGAGGTAGCTCGCGAAGTCCGGCGGCGGCAGGCGAATGGCCGAGGTCTCGTCGTCCGCGAGGGCGGCGAGCAGGAGTTGCGTGCCGGTGGCATCGGGCATCCGCACGCGCGCCGAGATCGCGTGCAGCAGGCGCAGCGACTCCTCCGCGATCGATTGCAGCACGGTGCTGAGATCGCCGCTGCCGGTCAGCGCCTCCGCGATGGCAGAAAAACTCTCCAGCAGCGCGCTCTGTTCGCCGAGCGGCACGGAGCGCACGGAACGCGCCGGTATCCTCATCGTCGGTTGCTCATTCTCCGCACTCATGCCGCCTCCCGATGGGGGATTATACCAGCGACCGAACCGCCCTGTCCTTTGGTACAGGTATTACGGCATTTCTGCCGCGCCGAACCTGTCCCTGTGACGGGTGGCAAGGAGATTGCATTGGAGTATCGTACCAGTAGCGGCGTGTACTGGCCGTGCGATCGGAGTGTTATGAGATGGTTATTAATGCACAGGCTCTTTCGTCAGCGATTATTCAATCCCGGAATGCGGTTGGATTTTCTCCAATGAATGTGCTGATTGTCGACGACGACCGGGCCAGCCGCGAAGGGCTGCGGGAACTTTTCGAACTGCGACCGAATATCACGGTGATTGGCGAAGCAATTGACGGAGAAGAAGCGGTAAACATGGCAGGCTCACTCCATCCCGACCTCGTCGTGATGGATGTGCAGATGCCGCGCATGGATGGCCTGGAGGCGACCCGGCAAATTAAGCAGCAGACGCCCACCATCCGCGTTATCCTCTTGACGATGTATCGTGAATACCGCGCCGCAGCCCTCCGCGCCGGCGCGGACGCCTTTCTCGTCAAAGGCGACGGTATCGGGCCGCTCCTCGCCGCCCTCTCCACGTAGGGCGAAGGACTGAGGGTAGTATAGGCTTCAGTTCAATATGGTTCAGCAAGCGGTGGCGAATGCCTGCGTAGGGGCGGTGCTCGAACCGCCCTCCCCGGCCTGTAGATGTTCGTTGCTATTCGTCGAGGCAACGGAATAATAGCGGAGGGCGGTTCGAGCACCGCCCCTACGCACCGCCGCATTTGCCATAGCGGCCCGAACGTCGATCCTTCCCATAGATAGCAGATTGGGAGATCAGCCCAATCTTCCGCTTACGCCCCGCCGCTTTTGCGGTCATAGGGGATGATCTTGTCCCACTCGTCCGCCGCAGAGCGGGCAACGACGGCGACGATTGGCTCGGTGTCGCTCATATTGAAGACTTCATGCGGGACGCCCGGCTCGATGAAGATGAAATCCCCCGCCTTATTCTCGACGACCTTCTTGCATCCCTCGCCGTACTCATGGCGCACATGGCCGTGCAAGATATAGAGCATCACCTCGAAGCCGTCGTGGATGTGCGCGTAGGCGACGCCGCCGGGCGGCACGGTCGCGACATTCATCGAGAGATGCTCGGCCTTCGTATTCTTGCCGGAGAGGCCGAGCGCGTAGTTGATGTTGTTCCAGTTGCGGACATTCTCGCTGCCCCGGATGCAGGAAATCCCGTCGTGGTCCTCGACTGCCGGTGCGGAACCGCTCTCGTGCTCTGCCATTGCTCTCCCCTCCCGTGATGCGCCCATTCGTCTGTCAATCCTGCGCGCATCGTAGCCGGGTTTACGGTGGGTCGCAAGCAGAGCGATGGGGCGGGGAACCTCACCCCCCGACCCCCTCTCCATTGCGATGGCGAGGGGGAGCAAATGCGGGGCAAGGACATCGTTTGTGGTCAGCCATGGCATTTATTGCGAGGCACCCCTCGCCATCGCAATGGAGAGGGGAGGGGGTGAGGTTCTTTCGAGGACCTTGCCTCATCCCCGCAGCACCCGCTCCAATCGCGCGACGGCTTCGAGCAGCACCGGGGTCGGTTGGAGGAGCGAGAAGCGGAGGTAGTCGCCCCATGCCGCGCCGAAACCGGTGCCGGGGAAGATGAGGACGTGCGCCTCTTCGAGCAGTTTCCGGGCGAGGGTAAAGGCGGGCATCCCCGTCGCGGCGATGTTCGCGAAGATGTAGAAGGTGCCGTACGGGTGGCCATAGGTGAACCCCAACCCATCGAGCGCGGGCATCAGGACGTGGCGGCGCGCGTCGTAGGTGGTGCGGAAGTGATCGACGCATTCCTGCGGACCATTGAGCGCGGCGACGCCCGCCCATTGGGAGATGGCGGGCGCGGTGATGCTGATCGACTGCTTGAGGGCGTGGATTGCTTGCGTGAGCGCGACCGGAGCGACGGCGTAGCCGAGCCGCCAGCCCGTCATCGCGTAGGTCTTGGAGAAGCCACTCAAGGTAATCGTCCGCTCGCGCATCGCGGGCAGGGAGCCGATGCTGAAATGCTCCGCACCATCGAAAACGAACTTTTCATAGATCTCATCTGAGATAACGACGAGATCGTGCGCGATGGCGAGGTCCGCGATGGCGCGCAGATGCGCGGGCGCGATGACGGCGGCGGTCGGGTTACTCGGCGTGACGAGCAGGATCGCTTTCGTCTTCAGCGTGATGCGGCGCGCCACTTCCTCCGGTCGGAGGTCGAAATCGTCCTCTTGCCGCGTCGGCACCGGCACGATCACGCCACCGGCGCGACCAATCGCGGCATCGTACGAACTGTAGCGCGGGTCAGGCACGAGGATTTCATCGCCGGGATCGAGGAGCGCCTGCACAATGGCGTACAGCCCTTCCTGCCCGCCCGTCGTGACGGTGATTTCCGTCTCCGGGTCGGCAATGATGCCGTTGTCGCGCGCCAGTTTAGCGGCAATCGCCCGGCGCAATTCGATCAGCCCGGCTGGGTGCGTGTAATGATCGCACCGCCCGTCCACCATCGCCTCTTTCGCCGCCGCGACGATGTGCGCGGGGGTCGCAAAGTCCGGGTCGCCCAGCCCGAGCGAGATGACATCCGGCAGATGCTGCGCCAGATCCATCAACACATCCCGCTCGTCCACCAACCCCGCCGCATCGGCATGGGCCATCGTGCTACTCATCCGTCACATCTCCTGAAACCAATTGAACCACAGAGGCACAGAGGACATAGAGATGGGAGGAGAGAAAAAAGAAAATTCTCATTCCTTCTTTGTGTTTCCTCCGTTTCCTCTGTGCCTCTGTGGTTAGCGTCATCCCCCGCCCTCCTGGAGGTCATGAACGATGGGGGCGAGGCGGATCATCGCTTCGCGGATGAGTGGGGCGGGCGAGGCGAGGGAGAAGCGCAGGTAGCCCTCACCGCCGGGGCCGAAGAGATGGCCGGGCAGCGTGCGCACGCCCGCGCGTGCGAGGAAGAGTCGCGCGCATTCCTCGGAGGAGAGGCCGGTGCTACGAATGTCCGCGAAGGCGTAACAGGCGCCGCGCGGGTTGCCGTGCGAGAGGCCCATCGTGGCCAGTTTCGGCAGCAGCGTCGTGCGGCGTTCGTGGAGATCGTCGAGCATCCCGGTGACGGCGTCCTGCGGGCCGGTGAGCGCCGCCAGCGCCGCACACTGCGAGGGGGCCGCCGAGCAGATGGAGAGCGCCAGTTTGAGGTCGTTAATCGGCTGGATGAGATGCGCCTCCCCGGCGACTTAGCCGACGCGCCAGCCCGTCATCGCGTACCCCTTGCTGAAGGAGCCAATCGTCACGGTGCGCGACCGCATGCCGGGAAATGACGCGATGTTGACGTGCTCCGCACCGTCGAAGAGCAGCAGTTTGTAAATCTCATCGAAGAGGACGAGGAAGTCGCGCTCCACGGCGAGCGCGGCGATCTTTGCCATCGCCGCCCGGTCGATCACCGCGCCCGTCGGGTTGTCCGGCGAGACGAGGACGAGCAGGCGGGTGCGCGGCGTCAGTCGGGTGGCGATGGCAGCGGCAGTAATGCCCGTGCCCGCGAGGGGGGCAACCGGCACTGATACAGAGACGCCGCCCGCGAGCCGCACGGTGTCTCTGTAGGTCGGGTAGCCGGGGTCGGCCAGCAGCACCTCGTCGCCGGGCCGGACGAGCATCTGCACCGCGACGAAAAGCCCCTCCTGCCCGCCGGAGGAGATGAGGATTTCCGTCTGCGGGTCGTAGGCGATGCCCGTCTCTGCCGCCAGTTGATCGGCGAGGGCGTGACGCAGTGGGGCGATGCCGGGGCGGGAGGTGTAGTGCGTCTCGCCCCGGTCGAGCGCATCCGCAACGGCGGCGATGATGTGCGGCGCGGTTCGCCGATCCAGTTCACCCCGCGCGAGGTCGATCACCGACAGCGCGGGCGCGACGGCGGCCGGGGCATCATCGGTTAGCCAGACGCGCGCCCGCTCCGCGACGAAGCGGCTCCCGTCCGTCGCGCGCGATGTGACAACCATTACTCCCCGCTCCTCTTCCATCCCTATTGCTGTCTCGTCATTCCCACGGCGCGACATGCATTTTTACCATAGCAGTCAATCCCATGCCGCACGCCGCGCCGATGTGATACGCTCCGCGTACACGATTGAACAGGGGAGGAGCCATTTCAATGTCACGAACCGTGACTGCATGGATAGAAACGTCACACATAATTCGAGATCGCGTCGATGTGCTTAGTGCTCTCGTAGTGGATTTCGCGACACTAATCGACCTCGAGAGCGATGGAGTGATCTCGACCAGCGAGCCGTGCAAATATCGAGCGACGTCAACAGGCTTCACTCTTCTCGATGAAGCATTTGCGTGGAAAGCGGTCGATTCGTTCTCTATATACTTCCAGCCGAGATACTCGGATGTCTTTTGCTCATTGCATGACCACATGCGACTCAACTTCACAATTAAAACGGGAGACCCGATTGCCTTCGTTTCCATGTCGCGAAAAGTTGCTGATTTCGTCAGACGATGGCTCGTGCCCGTCCAGGCAACCGCTGCATTTGTCTCCTCAAAGTCGGAGGATGGGAGAGAAGGTGATGATCCTTGGCGAACGGCATACGAACGCATTTGCCCATTCCGTGGAGATCGGGACGACATTCGTCGCTTCGCTCGCGGCGCATTCTGGCTCACCGCCTTGAATGCAGACCTATGCGCGTTCCTCGGAGGACAGGAACGCGTGCTGCGCGACGCACCTGTATTCCGTGCTGAATCGGTTGGCGAGGGAGTTTGCCTGCAACTGTCGCCGGATCCATTGCTCACAGCAGATGCTGTCAGCCAATTGCTATCGTACCTTAATCCTTTGCTTGCTCAATCGATACGATCGCAGCCACCTGCACCGATAGAAGTTCCAGCCACTCATTCCGGCATATTCCCGGAAAGGGTACTTCCTTATGTACCGATCGCCAGAACTCCCGGTGACACCGTGCCGATGGAAGTGCTCGAAAATCAACATATCAGAGATGATTTGATGGATATACGGTTCAATATCCATCTTGGCGAAGGGACGACGCGAGAACACCGCACATTTGTCTCAGAGATGGTACGGGTTTGGCTCGACGATGCACAGTACGGCTTTTTCGGTGGATTGAGATTCCGAAATCCGAGCAATCCTTCGATCAATGGCAGCGTGGTACGTTGGCAAGCGGAGATTGCTGCCCCTTCCTTTCTCTCAGCGATTGAGGAGCTACGTGAACGACTTGCAGTCATACCGGATGTCAACGTCGTGAAACTTGTCCTTGGGACGGAGACTGTTGGTTAGTGTGAGGAGGGAACCCGTGCGGCAGCCGAAGATCACCCGCATTCGCGTTCATCAGTACCAGTACACGGTCGATAACCTCGGGGTGGATTACAACGGCTTCAATCAGGTGTACGAGCCGGGTGCCAAATTCACCTACACCGGCTACATCGTCGCCATCGAGACGGACGCGGGCGTGACGGGCGAGTACAACGGCGGGGACACGGCGGCGATGGCGCAACTGCCGATCTTCACCGACTACCTGCTCGGTCGCAACCCGCTGGAGCGCGAGTTGATCCACAACGACATCAAGCGCGCCTGCCGCAAGAACGACCGGATGGGCATGGGCCCGGTAGACTGCGCCCTCTGGGACCTCGCCGGCAAACTGTACGACGCGCCCGTCTGGCAGATGCTCGGCGGCTGGCGCACGGAAGTCTCCTGCTACGCCAGTACCTATCACGGCGATCACCAGAAGGACGGCCTATCGAGCCCCGAGGCATTCGCGGCCTTCGCCGTCCAGTGCAAGGAGATGGGCTACCCGGCGATGAAGATTCACCCGTGGGGTCGCGCGCCGATCCGGCAGGAAGTCGCCAATGTGCTCGCCGCGCGCAAGGCGGTCGGCGACGACTTCGACCTGATGATCGACCCGGCCTGCGAGTACAACACCTTCACGGATACCCTCAAAGTTGGCCGCGCCTGCGACGACGCGCACTTCCTCTGGATGGAGGACCCGATGAAGGACGGCGGCATCTCCAGCCAGGCGTACCGCAAACTGCGCCAGTTGATCCGCACGCCGATCATGATCGGGGAGCACACGCGCGGATTTGAACTGCACATCGATCTGATGGTCGCGGAGGCGACCGACCTCGTCCATTGCGACCCGAACTACGACATGGGCATCACCGGCGTGATGAAGATCGCCCACGCCTGCGAGGGGTTCGGGCTCGATTGCCAACTGCACGCGCCCGGCCCGGCGCAGCGCGCCTGCATGGCGGCGATCCGCAACACGAACTACTACGAGATGGGCCTCGTTCACCCGAAAGTGACGGGCGGCAAGCCGCCGATCTACGCCGACGATTACGCGGACGGCCTGGACGCCATCGACACGAACGGCTGCGTCCCCGTCCCGCCCGGTCCCGGCCTTGGTGTCGCCTACGACTGGGACTGGATCACGAAGAATCAGACAGGAGTGAAGGTGTATGAGTAAAGGGATCCCCCCTCCCCACCTGCCCAGAGGGCGCCCGCTCCCCCGCCGCGGTGGGAGAGGGGAACTCGCGTCGGGCATCGTGGTGAAAGGTAACAGGCGTCTTTGTGCGCAAGAGAATTCCTAAGAGCATTGCTCGAAGCATCGCACTGAATCACCCCTCTCCCGCCGCAGCGGGGGAGGGGCCGGGGGAGGGGGGCGTCAGGCAGCAGGCTCTGACCGCTTGAAGCGACGTTCCGGGCGCATGTCGATGCGGTGATAGGACTCGGCGAAGGCGATGCCGCGCGGTTTGCCTGCGTCCTCGGCGCGGAGGCGGAGCATCGTCGCCACGCGCTCGCCATCGCCGACCTGGCTGGCGTGCATCTGCATTGCCTCGATCTTCCGGTCCAGCACGCTGCCGATGTCGATCCAGCAGTTCGGCTTGTTCGTGCTGGCGAGGTAAACCTCATCGACGTTATGCGGCTCCAACCCCTCGGTGAGCAGCTCAGGGAAGGTCAGCCGATCCCGCGCCGAGGGGAAGACGGCCGCCAGCGCCGCCTCGCCGGAGGCGCGATGGTCCGGGTGCTGGATGTACCAATCCTCGAAGTAATGCACTTCGGGGTCGAAGCAGACGACGATCGCCGGCTTGTACCGCCGGATGATCCGCGTGAAGTCGCGGCGCAGGGCGAGGGTCGGCTCCAGCATCGCATCGGGGTATGGCAGGAAGACGACCTCGTTGCAGCCGAGATGGCGCGCCGCCGCCCGCTGCTCCTCCTGCCGCTGCGTGACGAGCCGCTCCCCGGTCATCGTCGGGTCCGCCGACCCCTTGCTCCCGTCCGTGCAGAAGGCGTAGACCAGTTGCCGTCCCGCTGCCGCCCAGAGCGCGAGCGCGCCGCCGCAGACAAATTCCGTGTCGTCCGGGTGCGCGAAGAGGGTGAGCACCGGCCCGCCGCCCGTTACGCCGTATGCATTCTCCATCGTGATTCCTTCCTTGTGGTAGCGCAGGCTGGAAAGCCTGCGCTACCGATTCGCCTCCACGGTCGCGCGGAGGCCGACGAGGTGGCTCAGCGGGTGACCGATCACCGAAGACTCGACGAGCTCTGCGGTCGTGCGCGCCTCATCGCCGAAGATCGGCACGACGGCGGTACGATTCAACTGCTCGTCGGTCAGATCGCGGATGGCCGTCGCGAGGTTCGCGCCGTTGCGTCGGAGCGATGCGACCGTCTCGCCCCGATCCGCATGGGCGTATTTCTCGGCTGAAACGGCATTTCCCTGATGGATCACCTGCCAGTCGGCGAACATCCCCGGGATCGGCTCGTCCGACGCAGCGGCCTGCACGAGCCGCATGTGAGCGATGTACGCGCCGCCGACGTGCCGGACGACCGCCGCGACCGTCCGCCCGTCATCGACGCAGGGCATCGTCCAGACCGCCGCCGGGCACGACTCCGCGAAGGCGATCACCTCCGCGTTCGCCGCTTCGAGTTGTGTCGCCAGCGTCTGTGCGCGCTCGCTCATCGGGCATTCCTTTCTCTGGTAATGCAGGGTGGAAAGCCTGCGGCCTCTCTCACAGGCTGAAGCCTAAGCCACCGATGATGTCACTCCAAAAAGGCGACCGGGTCGATGGAAATGCCGATGCCGGGCGCGTCGCTCGGGCGAATGAAGCCGTCCACCGGCGTCGGCGCACCGACAAAGTAGGGATGGAGCGAGCGGAGCGGATTCTCCTCGCCGGGGTTGCCGACGACAACCCACTCCGCCAGGGGGCAGTTGATCTGCGAGGCGATCAGATGCAGTGCCCAGGGCTGCAATCCGCCCGCGTGCGGGATGACCTCCAGGCCCCACGCGGAGGCCATTGCGACGATCTTCCGTGCTTCCGTAATACCGCCGACCCACGCGAGGTCCGGTTGGAGGATGTGGCAGCAGCGGCGCGCAATCAGTTCCTTGAAGCCGTAGCGCGTGTACTCGTGCTCGCCCGTCGCGACCGTCGTGGAGGCGATCTTCGCTGTCAGTTCGGCGTACCCTTCGTAGTCGTCGGGCGGCAGGCACTCCTCGATCCAGCGGAGACGGTACGGCTCCAGCAGCCGCGCCATCTGCAGCGTGTACTCGACATTCCACGCCATGTAGCAATCGAGCATGATGTCGGCATCCGGCCCGACCAGCTCGCGCGTCCGTTCGACGAGGGCGATATTCCCTTTCATGCCCGCGTAGCCGTCCGCCGGGCCGTGCGGCATGGCGAGTTTGAAGCGCGTAAAGCCGAGCGCGTGGTATTTCGCGACATCATTGCCGGTGCTGTAGATCGGGATGGCGTCCTTCGTCTTGCCGCCGAGCAACCGCCAGACGGGTTGGCCCGTCGCCTTGCCGATCAGGTCCCAGAGGGCAATATCGACCGCGCTGATCGCCATGATCGGTAGCCCCTTGCGGCCGTACGGCAGCGAGGAGCGGAACATCTGGTCCCAGAGCATCTCGATATCGAAGGGGTCCTGCCCGGCGAGCAGGTGCGCGAAATGCTCCTCGATCAACGACCGGGCCGGGGCGGGGGCGGTGCCGCCGATCCCCTCCAACCCGTCGTCTGTCGCAATGCGCACCAGCACCTCGCGGCCCCAGCGCGGCCCCCACGAGGAGCGCCGCTCCTTGTAGGCGGGGTAGCCCGACATCGGGTTCGCCACCAACGACTCGGAGAGCCACGACGACTGCCGGGTATCCTCCATGCGGACGGGCGTCGCGGTGACGCGGGTAATGCGCATCGGCTGTACCTCCGGCGAGAACGCGAATCGTCGGGCGAGTATAGCAGGGATTACCGCGCTCCTCAGCGTCCGGGGCAGACGCGAAAGCGCCGATGGGGTGGCTTGACCTGCACGAACGCATGTTCTATGCTATGGGCCGGATCAGCCACATGACCACGAAAGGGGCGAACAATGCTCGGCAAGGCAATGCTCACGACGATGTTCGACTACAACGCCGCCATGAATGTGCGCCTGCTCGAATTCGCCGCGAACCTCAGCGACGAACAACTGGACGCGCCCTCCGACTACAGTATCGGCAGCCTGCGGCAGACGCTCTGGCACACGCTGATCGTCGAGTACGGCTGGCGGTCGCAGTGTCAGGGCATTAATGCCCGCGCGCTCCCGTCCCCGGTCGAACCGACCGCATCAGTAGCGGCATTCCGCGCCTTCCAGCAGGAAGAAGTCGCGCGGGTGCGGGCACTCCTTGCGGACGCGAGCGATGACGACCTCGCGGGAACGATGACGCTGAAGCGCCCGGATGGGTCGGAGAGAATCCTCACTCGGTGGCAGATTCTCGTCCACATCCTCTACCACAGCGCGCAGCATCGCAGCGAAATGGCGGAGACGCTGACGCACGACGGCCACTCGCCCGGCGACCTCGATTTCATCTTCTACATAGGCTCGGGCGGGACGATGACCGACTGAGAACCGGAATCGAACCGGCAAGGAGAACAAGGAAACAAAAAGGGGAGAGAGGGAAGGGGTCTTTTTTTTTTCCCCCCTCCTTTGGTTCCTTTT
>JBPCMC010000300.1:0-2551 GCA_051002645.1 Thermomicrobiales bacterium | reverse complement strand
AACGACTATCGCGCCCCCCGCTGGATGCGCCGCTATCCGCCGGAGCGCTTCTGCCATCTTGTCCACGCTGTACCGACGGAGAAAGCGCTCCGGCGCACTCTCTCGCTGAGCAAACGACGCCGGGCGGGATGGTGCTACGTGACCCCCGCCACGCTGCCGAACCCATGGGCCACGCTGCCGCCCGACCCTTACTGGGCCGACGTAATCGGCACGTCTTGCTCCCGCGCGTAACCAAATCCCTCGGTATAGCCCGCCACCACCAACGTCCCCAGGCTCTTACTGCTACAGCACGTCGTCCCAGGCGGTCGTCTCCCAATTGTCCTTGGCGTCCGGGTCGGGCATCCAGGGCGGGAGGGTGAAGAGTAGCCGTTCTGCCGCGCCGTTGACGAAGGGTTCGTAGAGGTGGCGGAGCTCGCGCAACGATCTGAGCGTGGCGGCGCCCTCCCGAATCTGGATACCGCTTGCCGCGAGGATGTCGTGCATCTGCTCCACGTCGGCGGCAGGCAGGCGGTCCACGGTGGGCTTGCGCGGTGGAGTATTGAGATATTGGCAGATATCGACGATCGCGTGGCGGGCCATGCCGAAGACGAGTCGCGCGGGGCCGACCGGCGCATCCTCCACGCCGGCGAGCAGCAGTGCGGAGACATCGAGGATGGCGGTGAGCGCAGCCAGCCACGATTGGTTGTCGTGCTGGCTGCGGAAATAGGCGAGTTGCGGGTAGGAGAGATGGCTCTCCAGCAGTTCCCCGCACCAGCGCTCCCACTCGATGAGCAGCGGGCGCAGCGACGCGAGATCGTCGTACTCCCCGAGGCGGCGCACCAGTTCGACCGCGCGCGGCGGCGACCCAGCCCGCGCGTCGAGCAGCGAGATCGGCACTTCGCGGCGCGAGAAGGCCTGATATAAGATCGGCAGGTAGGTGATGACGAGGCCGAGGAAGCCGAAGCCGATGCCCGCCTCGATGACGGTGAAGGTGCGTGCCAGCGTCGTCTGTGGGATCACGTCGCCGAGGCCGAGGGTGAAGAAGGTCGTGCCGCTCATATAGAGGTCCGTGCCGAAACTGCGCGTGCCGTCCGCCACGACGACATGCGAGCCGCCACCCCACTGGATCACCGCGAAGCCGAGGATCAGCCCGACGGCCCAGACGACGAGCAGGAAGAGCAGCGAGAGCGGCCCGTAGAGGCTCAAATAGGTCTGCCGTGGCAGCCTGCTCCGGCGCGCCACGGACGACCACGCCTGCCAGGTGAAACGGTAGAAGAGCACGGTGATGCGGATGCGCCCGTTGACGCGCCGGGGCAGGATGATTGTCTCGAAGGCGTCCCATAGGACCGTCACGACGAGGAGCAGGCCAAGAGCGAAGACGGCGATGCGCACGGGCGATTCCCTCCAAACATGCGGTCGAATCGTTCGTTCGGTACATTGGCAAACGGCTCTCGGGCGACCGGACCGTCAACCTCGTCAGTATGGCGGCCCCATCCGCTCCATTAGTCGGGAGAGCTCGCGGTGATCGTGTTCGTCCATCATTTCATCGCACGGCTCGCGCAGGCGCGCCGCCTTGAAGATACCAATCCGGCGCAGTACCTCCTTTGCGCCGAGCAGCGGGAACTGCTGTCGCCAGAACGAGAGCGGGGTGAAATGGTCGAAGGCCGCGCACGCCGTCCCGTCGTCGCCCGCGACGGAGCATTCGTAGGCGCGGCAGAGGTCCGCGACGCCGATGCTGCCTGGGATCGCGCCCTGTGCCCCGCGCGCGAGGTCGTCGAGGAGATGCGCCCCGCCGGAGAGGACCTTCACCCCCGGAATCAGGCCCTTGAGCGCGGTGATCCGATGCCCTGTCTCTCTCGGCGCCTCCTCCTTGACGTAGCGGATGGCGTCGAATGCTCCGGCGAGGCGCGCGATCCGCTCGGGCGAGAGCGAGATCAGTGCGTCCTGCACGATCACCGGGATCGTCACCGCGCGGGCAACGCTGCCGAAATGGTGGGCGAGGGCCGCGTCGGTGACTGCGCCGAACAGCGGCGGCGTGAGGAAGACCGCCTGTGCGCCGCTCTCCTGCGCGTGCAGGCTGAGCGCGACGGATTCGGCGGTATTGGTCGCGGAGGTCCCAACGATGAGCGGGACGCGACCACGGGCGTAGTGCAGGGTGCGCTCGGCGAGCCACATTCGTTCCGCAGCGGGCATCTTGTGGCATTCGCTCGCGCCGCCGACTGCGGCGAGTCCGTGGGCGCCGGCGGCGATCAGGTGCTCGATGAGGCGCTCCAAGTCCCCCTCATCGATGCGGGAGTCCTCGTCGAACGGCGTGTAGACGATGGGGAAGATGCCGCGCAGTTCCGTCGTTTCCGTCACTATGGTCTCCTTCCCGCGCTATCGTCTGCCGTTATCTATCGGGAGAATTGTGTCGCTCCGCTGCGGTATCATGCACGCAATGTCTCGTGCTGGCTACTGACTACTGTCTACCAGGAGGAATCATGCGCCCCTTCACCCCCGATATTGCCGTTGATCTCCGCGTTCCGTCCGATGTGCAACTCGCGCCGGACGGGAGCATGGTCGCCTTCTGCGT
>JBPCMC010000299.1:0-4098 GCA_051002645.1 Thermomicrobiales bacterium | reverse complement strand
CGGCAGGCTGAAGCCCGCCGCCACTCGTCTATTGCGGCTCAATTCCCGGTCCGCGCTCGGAGGGCGGCCTCAAGGTGCATCTGCCGGGCGGTAAGGGTGAGGTCGCCGCGCGAGCGTTCGAGGACGGCGCGCACGAGGTCGGTGGTGCGCCGGAGACCGTGGGTGACGGCGTCCGGGTAATCGACGGTGACGAGCAGGCCGAAGATGTCGTCCATGATGGCGAGCGTCGTCTCCGCCGCCGCGACATCGCCCGCGCGCAGGAGATCGAGCAGGTGTCGCCGCAGTTCGCCCGCCGCCTCACCCAGCCCATTGAGATAGATCGACTCGTCGATGTCGAGGTCGGCCGGGGACGGCAGCGGCGTCTCGCCGATCAGCGCGCGGACGATCCGCGCCTCGACATACTCCTTCTGCGCGTCCTGCACGTAGCCCGCCCAGTAGACGGGCGGGAAGTCGTCGCGATAGGAACGCAAGCCGGTGTGCATCGCGTTGGCGCGCTCCAAAAGGCTGTCCGACTCGGTGAGATCGCCCCGATGGACGGCGCGGATCGCATTCGCGCTGAGACGGACGATCTGCCGCGTATCCGCGAGCGCCTTCTCCCGCGCCCCGTTCACCGCCTCCAGCCGCGCGATCGCCGCATCTCCAATGCGAAGAAGGACTAAGGACTGAGGGCTAAGGACTAAGGTTTGCTCCTCGTCCCTCGGCACGATGTCTTCAACTGGCATCACTCGCTCCCCTCTTAGTCCTCAGTCCTTAGTCCTCAGTCCTACCCCGTCCCCCACGTATAGGCGAGGGCGCGGTAGCGCAGGCCGAGGTCGGTGGCGGAGGCATCGAAGCCCTTCACACGGTCGCGGACGGCGACGGCGTTCCGGGAGAAGTCGAGGGGCAGGATGGGCAGATCGGTCATCACGCGCTGTTGAATCTTCGTGTAGAGGTCTTTGCGATCCTGCTGCTGCTCCGGCTTGTAGATGCCGCGCGCCTTGCTCAACATGCTGTCCACGTCGCTATTGAGATAGCGGCCCGCATTCAGGCCGCTTTTCGCCGCGTCGATGGAGAAAAGGGGGGAGAGGTCGGGGTCTACATCGCCGGCGAAGGAGGCGACGAAGGCGTCGAAATCGTGGGTGCGGGTGACGCGATCGACGAAACTGGACCACTTCTCCGCCGTGACCGTTACATTGACGCCGACCTTCCCCCACGCATCGCGCAGCAGGTTCGCGTAGGACTCGCGGATCGGGTCGCTGGAGTTGGTGAAGAGCGTGAAGGAAAAGGTCTGCCGATCCTTGACGCGCACGCCATCGGCCGAGAGGCGCCAGCCTGCCGCGTCAAGCAGCCGCTTCGCCTCGTCCACATTCTGGCGGTACGTCGGGTCGACGGACGCATACGCCCACGAGAGGGGCGGCTGCACGCCGTCCGCCACGACACCGGCGCCACCGCGCGCGGCTTGCAAGAGTGCGCTGCGGTCAAGCGCGAGCATCAGCGCCTTGCGGACATTGGCATCGCCGAAGAACGCACTACCCGGCTTGGCGGCATCGAGTTGGAGGCCAACATAGGTCATGTCATAGGTGTCGTAGGTCTGCACCTTGACGCCCGGCGCACCCGCCAACCCCTTCTGCACAACCGGGGAGACGAGGCCGAAGTCCGCTTTGCCGGTAGCGAGCGCGTCGCGCACTGCGTCATCGGTCGGCAGAACGATGTAGGTGTAGTGCGGGGAGGCGACCTTGCCGAGGTAATAGTTCGGGTTCGCGTCCGCCTCCATTCGCTCGGAGCGCAACCAGCGCGTCATGCGGAAGGGGCCGGTGCCGACGATGTTGCTCGTCGTGCCGAAATCGCTCGTCGCGAGGTCCGCCGGCTGGGTATTGACGAGGCTGTGCTGCGGCACGATGCCGAAGGTGGCGACATCGTAGAGGAAGCTCGCGGTCGGCAGGCGCAGGGTGAATTGTATGGTGCGATCGTTGACCGCCCGCACCCCCTCGACGATGGAGTAGATGGTGTTATAGCGCGGCGAATTCGCAGCCCGGTTCAGGTACAGCCCGTAGGAGTAGGTGGCGTCGTCCGCCGTCAGTGCCTGGTCGTCGCTCCAGCGCACCCCCTGGCGGAGGGTAAAGGTATAGGTTAGACCGTCGTCGGAGCGCGTCCACGCTTCGGCGAGATCGGGCGTCGGGGCGCCGTCCTTCGGGCTGAGATTGACGAGGC
The DNA here is from genome assembly GCA_051002645.1 of Thermomicrobiales bacterium. Lineage (GTDB taxonomy): Bacteria > Chloroflexota > Chloroflexia > Thermomicrobiales > JALYUS01 > JALYUS01. Next base: position 1,908 of record JBPCMC010000299.1, on the reverse strand, counting down.
TGCTGAAGAAGAGGCGCGAGAGCGCGAGCGAGGTAGGGTCGGCGATCAGGATCGGATCGAGCGTCCGCGCGTCCGCCGTCCCGACCTCGGTGATACCGGCGGTCGGCTCATTCGGGTTCGCCGGATTCCCCTGCGATGGCGGTGGATTGATCGCCGCACTCGGCGCGGGCTTCGCGCCCGGCGTCTGGGTCACCGCCGCCGCGCTCGGCGCGACCCGTGCCGCCACCGTCGGCGCGGGAACGATCGGCGCGACGCTCCCTTGCGGAGCCGTCGGCATCTTCGCTCCGCCACCACAGGCTGCGAGGAGAGTAGCAAGTAGCACGTAGCAAGTAGCAAGTAGCAAACTGCGCGCGGCGCTATGCGATGATCTTTCGACTTTCGACTTTCGACGTATTACTTTCAACTCAGCGCCTACTCCGTTCGCTGGATAAATTCCGCCGCGACGTAGCCTTGGAAGTTGCCGTGGGAGACCTTCACCCAGGTTCGTCCTTCCGCGTCCTGCGGGTCGGCGAGGACACTCAGCACCGCGCCCGCCGCCAGTGACTCGACCGGCTTCGCCTTGGTTGACGGGGATTCGCGGAGGACGAGACCGTCCGCGCTATCCTTCACCTTCGCCTTGGCTCCCGCCGCCAACTGGCTCGCCACCGCGCCGGTGATGGTCGGCGCATTCGGTGGGAAGGCGACGGGCGTGGAGGCCGCGAGCGTCGGCGGGGGGGTGAGGCTGCGCGCGACGCTGGTCGGCGTCGGCGGGGCGGGCGTAATGATAACCTTAACGCCCGCTTCCCCGGCATCCTTACCGCACCCCGCGAGCACGAGCGGCAGCGCGATGAGCGGGACAATGCCCCAGCCGATCCATCGCGCCTTCATGCGCCGCTGCCATGCCGATGCACTCACGCACACTCCTCATCGCGTCCACTCCACGCGCGATTATCCGCTACCGTGCGTGCCGGTAGTGTAGCAAAGACACCCACCATTGTGTACGGACAACACCACACGCCCCATCCATCGCGGGCCGCAGTATCGCACAGGTTACGCATTATGTCGACCTGCCGGAAATGAACGGATGCGTCGCAAAGCCGACCGACCACAAGGCCGCGCCACGATGCCCGTAGAGGCAAGCCTCCGGCTTTGCGACGCATCCGATATGAACCGCCAATCAGCCCTTCGTATCGGCGAGAAATTGCTTCATGCCGCCGACGAGGAAGCCCGCGAAGCCGCAGGCGATATAGCGGAAGCCCATCTCGATCGCCTCTTTCGCCTGGGCTGCGTCGCGCACGACCGTGCCGAGAATCTTGTCGCTCCCCTTGCTCTTGGCGACGACACGCGCCATCTGCTCGCGCACGGAGGGATGGTCGAACTGATTGGGCACGCCGAGCGCGTGGCTCATGTCGCCCCGCCCGACGAAGAGGACATCGAGCCCTTCCACTTCGCAGATCTCTTCGAGGTTATCGACGGCGCGCGGATTCTCGATATGGGCGATGGTGAGCACTTCCCGGTTAAGGTGCTGCATCGCGTCGTACATGCTCATGCCGCTCAGTCCGTAGTCGCTGGCGCGCGGGGAGGCGCTGCCCCGCCAGCCGCGCGGCTGGTAGCGGCACGCCTGCACGAAATCCTCCGCCTCCTGCTTCGTATTGATCTGGGGGACATGGAGGCCCTGCACGCCGAGATCGAGGTAGCGGAGGATGAACTGTGGGTCGCGCACCGGGCAGCGGGCGATGGCGGTCATGCCGCGCGCCTCGGCGGCGAGGACCATCGGGTAGACGCCCTCGTAGTCGATGAAACCGTGCTCGCAGTCGATAATGCCGAAGTCCATCCCGGCCATCGCCGTCAGTTCCATCGCCATCGGCGACGGCATCGGGATGAACGGCCCGATCACCGCCTCGCCCCGGAGCATCTTCGCCTTGGCCG
>JBPCMC010000298.1:0-7977 GCA_051002645.1 Thermomicrobiales bacterium | reverse complement strand
TCCCCTCCCCCGCCCCCCCCCCCCCCCCCCCCCCCCACCACCGACGAAATTGCTCTTAACTGAACCGTATTGGGCTGAAGGCCGCCGCCACATGTGCGCTACGAACCGCCCGTCATCGCGGCGCCGACCGATGGGGCATCGCTGCACAAGTCCATCCGATAGCCACGAATCAAACGATCGTAGATATGCACAACCCGGCTGGCAATCACCGGCCAGCCGAACCGTTGCGCCGCAACCGCCGCGTTCGCGCCCAACCGATCGCGGAGGTCCGCATCCGTCAGCACGGCGCGCAGGCGACAGGCCAACGTGTCGGCGTCATTCTGCGGCACGAGGAACCCGGTGCGGCCGTCATCAATGGAGAAGGCCAGCCCGCCCGCGCGGGAGGCGACGACCGGCGTACCGCAGGCCATCGCCTCCACGGCGACTAAACCAAACGATTCATAGAATGAGGGAACGGCGACGACATCGGCGGCGCGATAAAAGTTTGGTAAATCATGATGAGGAATTGAGCCTGCAAAAGTGATCTGATCGAGGATGTCCTGCGCCCCGGCCCGCGCCACCAGCGCGTCGAAGGCGGATTCGCCCTGGCCGCCGCCAATCAGCACCAGGCGCGGCGGCGAGGTCTGCCACAGTTCGCTCCGCAGCCCGCACAAGGCATCGACGAGCACATCGATCCCCTTGATCGGGTCGATGCGACCGACAAAGAGCACGACCGGTTCGGTCGGCGAGAGGCCGAGCGCGCGCCGCGCGTCGATCCGGTCGCCGGGCGTGAAAAGCGATGTGTCGATCCCTGCGGGCACGACACAAACCTTGCCCGGCTCGGCCCGGTAGAACCAGGTCATCTCCGCCTTCTCTTGCGGGTTGAACGCCATCACCGCGTCGACGCTGTGCATCAGCCGCCGCTCGCTGACGACGCGCTGCGTCGTCTCCTGCTCGGCGTCCGAGCGCGCCACCCGGTTTTTCGCCTGCGCCAGCGTGTGGAAGGTCATCAAGAGCGGCACATCCCACCGGCAGCGGAGCATGTCGCCCGCGATACCGGAGAGCCAGTAGTGGGCGTGGATCAGGTCGTAGGTGCGGCGATTGGCACGCGCCCAGTCGTCCACGGCAGCGGCGAACGCCGGGATGTGCGGCAGGAGCGCATTCTTGTCCATCACCCCGAACGGGCCGCAGGGCACAGCGATTAGCGAGACGCCGGGCTCCATTACGGTGACTACGGGCGTCGTGGATGTCTCCTGGCGCGTGAAGATGTCCACGCGCGCCCCGCGCCCCGCCAACTCGCGCGCCAACTCGCGGACGTAGATGCTCATGCCCCCCGCGCTCGGCCCGCCGATCTGCGCCAGCGGGCTGGAATGAACCGCAAGCATCGCCACGCGACGGACCGAGGCGGGCAAGCCATCCGTGGAGTAGATCGTCATTCCGCACCCTCCGCGCGGGCGCGTTCCGCCTCAGCCAGGTCGCGCTCGTCGGCAGGGGTGCGTAAGGCCGCTTCCATCCGGGTCATCTCGGCGCGCACTGCGTCACGATCAGGCGCGGCGATCACTCGCCAGATCGGTGTATCGGTCGCGCCGAAGCGGTATTTGTATGCCTCGTTGCCGCGCAGAAAGTCGAAGACGGTCAACCCCAGCCGGGCTGCGTCCTCGATCATCATGCCGACCAGCACCATGCCGGCGCTGACATGTGCGTATGCCGGATCGTAGCCGGAGTTGTAGACGAGCATCCTGCCATCCGCAACGAAGGTGAAGACGGCGGCGACAGCCGCGCCGTCAATTTCGAGTTGATAGAGCCGCAGCCACCCGGCATCCGCCGTCGCGCCGGTCATCGCGGCGAAGAATCGTTCGACTTCCGGCGTCAGGAAGCGCTCTTTATCGGGCGCGCTGAGCCGGTGAAGGCGAAAGAAATCCGGCAGCACTGCCAGCGCGTCCGCTCTTTCGGTGATCACCCGGAGGCGTCCCGTCGGCGCATCGCGCTCGAAGTTGCGCGCCTTGCGCCGCACTTCATGGCGTTCCTTCTTCGGCAGCGCGCGAAGGTAGGTCTCGAACGACCCATCGAGCCGCACGATCGGGCAGACTTCTTCCTGACCGATTTCCACCGCCAGTGTGCCGGAGAGCAGGTCGGTGACTGTTACCTGCGACGGGGACCATTGCGGCAGGCAGTGGAGGTCAAGCGCATCCCACTCGCCGCGCATCGCCATCAGATGATCCAGTACCGCCGACCAGACGCCGCCGAGGTCACCCTCCGACGCGACGATGTCGAGGTAATCGGTCACATCCGCGCCGCCAATGAACTGGATCGTCCGGCCCAGGGCGGTCTCGGTGAGCATCAGTGGCGCGATACCGATCACCCGGTCGTCTGCGTCAGTTGCACTGAGGAGCAGGAGTTCATTGCCAGCGCCGAAGACGCTCCACCACGCCTCCGCCCACTCGATAGATTGGAAGGGGAACGGCGTCACCGAGGTAGGAAGCAGAGCCACCCACGCCGCGCGCAATGCATCGAATGACGCGCGCTCGATCTGTACGGTTCCCTGCATCATCACCCCACGCGCCACAACATCCCTCCACAGCGGTACGATTTCCGCTGATTGCAACAGCGATGCCGCGCGCCTATTCCCCATCTGCTATTCGGGTTGCAGCAGTCCGTAGCCGCCGCTCTTGCGCCGGTAGACAACATTCACCGCGCCGCTGCGCGCATCGATGAAGGCGAAAAAGGTGTGGCCGAGCAACTCCATCTGCTCAATCGCCTCCTCCGCATCGACGGGTTTGGCGGAGAACCGCTTGGTGCGGAGGATTGCCGTCTCATCCACGCCGTCCGCCTCAGGTTCCTCGTCGACGACGGGCAATTCCGGTGCCGCCGCGTGGTGGCCATGCTTGCGGCTCTTCCACTTGCTCCGGTAGCGGACGATTTGGCGCTCCATCTTCAGCGCGACCGCGTCCACCGCCGCGTGGATGTCCACCGCTTCCTCCTCTGCGCGCAGCATGGCGAAATTGGTGGCAATCGTCAGTTGCGCGATGTGGCGGACGCCGCCGGTGCGCCGTTGATCCTCGCGCAGTTCGAGCTTCGCCTCGGTCACGCGGTCAAGGTAGCGGTCGAGGCGACCCACGCGTCGGTCGATATAGGACTGCAACTCCGCCGAGACGGGCATCTGATGCGGCTTGATCTGTAGGTCCATCTGCTGCCTCCGTTTCGCGGACGGCACACGCGCACGGACTGGGCGCCGCGCAATCAATGCGAATGGTGACCCCGGAGGGACTCGAACCCCCAACGCGCAGCTTAGGACGCTGCCGGTCTATCCTTTGACCTACGGGGCCAGGTCATGTACGCCCCGAGTATACCATCTGCCGCGCCGCTCTCGTGGCATCCGCGTCAGCCGTCAACGAACGCACCACTTCCGCCCCGAAACGGTCGATTCATCCACTCGCCACATCGGCTTTCGCTGCGTCGTTCGCAAACCATTGAATGTGCAGAAAACTGGGGCAACTCCACTCCACTGCCCCGTCGCTGGCCGCCCCGCAGTACGCACCTGAGCAGTCGGTGGCTCATGGGGTGGAGAGCGCTCGCAGGGTGGCGTCCGCCCCGAACGCGGTCGCAACCAACCGATCGCGGTCCGCAACGGCGGTATCGCACCGAACGGCGGTAATCGTCGCGGTCGCGCCGGGGGCGTTCCCCGCCAGGAGCGCGGCGTTGCAACTGCTCACGGATGTATCGACGGCCGCATTGGCGTCGTTGACGTAGGTTTCGAGGCAGACGGTGTCCAGTTTGCAGTCCGGGCCAACGGGCGTCCGGGCGGGGGATCGGTTCGACGCGCCATAGACGAAGGCGATGCCACCGGCGGCCACTAGAATGAGGAAGAGCGCGAGGAGCACGCGCGGCACCCGTCGGCGCGAGCCTGGCGGAGCGCGCGTCGGTGGCGCTTCGCCGAGCGGGGCTTCGCGTGCGGCGGCGCGTCGGGCCTGCTCCTCCCGATCGAGCCGCGCGAGCGCATCGGCGAACATATCGGGCCGGAGATACTGCACCCCGCTCAGCGCGGTCGGGTCGTCCCACATGATGCCGCCATCCGCGTCCATGCGGACATTGGCGCGGCCCGATGCTTCCAGCTTCTCCATGATCTCGTAGGCGATGGGCTCGATAGGCATGGTGCTGCTCCAACTGCGGGGACGTGCTGGTACGCAGGCGATAGTAGCATAGGGGATCAATCAATTCCCGAGCCGCCGTGACCGATTAACGTCGACCGGGGGTAGCAGGCGGTGCTGGCCGCGACTCATTCCTCCGCGCGCCGAACAACGGTCTCAGCTACTGCCCGGCCGCCCGCTCCCCCGGCACCGTCGACTCCTCTCCCTACCACATCGGCTTCCGCAGAGTCGTCCGTATTTGATCGCGTGTACGCCAAAGCGACGTATCTCCTCTTTAGAAGCCGTAATGTCCGAACAATTCGGTCCACCTGGGTGTACGTACATCTTAGGACGGCTATCATTATGCCTGCTACTCTAAACGATCAGATGATATTGTCCCTACATCAGCGGATCGCTTGCCCCATACAACTTCATCCGGTGCCACACGCAGTTGGGGACAATGGCAGAGGCAACCCGTATCCCGTTGACCTGCCTCCCGAATTCTGGTCCACCTCGATATGATAGAATTGAATTATCTGGAGAGGAGGAGCAGGATGCGCAAGAGCCAGTTCACCGAGCAGCAGGTGGTCGCCTCGTAACGTTTCCCTCCCCTCGTTCGTTGATAGAGATACGAGACGCAGACGCGATGCACCGTGCGGGAAGGGAGAGCAGCGATGACAGGGAGGAACGGGGCGATGCTGCCGCAGTACGCGCGCGTACTGGCGGGCGTTTTCCTCTTAGCCTGCCTCATCGTCCTGCCTCCCGTGCACGCGGGGGCGACGACGCTCACCGTCAGCAACTGCAACAACAGCGGCACAGGCTCGCTGCGTGACGCGATCGCGACGGCGAACGGGACGGTGTTTGACGTAATCACCTTCGGCGTGGACTGTCCGAGCGGTGCGGGGACGCAGATCACGCTGACGAGCGGCACGCTGACGCTCAGTAGGGCCATGAAGATTGACGGCAGCGGGCATACCGTGGTGATTGACGGCGGCGGCGCGATGACGGTCTTCACGATGCCGATCTTCTCGACGGTGACGCTGAACCATCTGACCATCCAGCATGGCTCCGCGTCTGTGTCTGGGGGAACGTGCAGTGCGGGGACCTGCGGCGGCGGCATCGCGAACACCGGCGGCGCCACGCTGAGCGTGACGAACAGCACCCTCTCCGGCAATAGCGCGAGTACGGGCGGCGGCATCTACAATGTCAGCGGCATACTGACGGTGACGAACAGCACCGTCAGCGGCAACAGCGCGACCGGCACCGGCGGCGGCGGCGGCATCTTCCACTTCGGCGGCACGTTGACCGTGGCAGCCAGCACCTTCAGTGGCAACTCTGCGAGCATCGGCGGCAGTATTCTGAGCAACAGCGGCAACGTCAACGTGAACGCCACGGCGGCAGTGACGAACAGCACCTTCTCCGGGAACTCCGCGGGCCGTGGCGGCGGCATTGCCGCCGACAACTACAACACGGTGACGGTGACGAACAGTACCCTCGCCGGCAACAGTGCGCACTTCGGCGGCGGTATTTTCATCTTCTCTGGCGGCACGGTGTCGCTTACCAACACCCTCCTTGCCGCCAATACCGTCACGCTGGGCGGCGCGAACTGCGAGAATACCGTCGGTGGCACACTCACCGACGGCGGGCACAACCTCGAGTTCAATCCGACGAACACCTGCGGCTTCTCGGCAGCCAACCATGACGTGCTCGCCGATCCCCACCTGGGCGCGCTCGGCAGCAACGGCGGCCCGACGCAGACGATGGCGCTCCTCACCGGCTCATCTGCCATCGCGCATGGTGATGCGACGGTCTGCGCGAACACGAGCGGCACCGCCCCGGTCGCGGGCAAGGATCAACGGGGCTACCTGCGGTAGGTGGCAATGTGCAGCATCGGTGCATATGAGGCGCAACCGGCGATCCCGAACCCGCTGCCCGCGCCGAAGCCGCCCGGCCCTCCCAGTAGCCCGCCGAGCGCGCTGCCGTCATCGCGCCCTGCCGGCCCGCCGAGCGGCACGATCCCGAACCCGCTGCCCGTGCCCCGCCCCTGAGCGACCGCAGTGTACGGGGAGGAGCGGGAAAGGAGGGACCAAGAACGCGTGGAAGAATGTACAGAACTTCGCGGACACAACCCGACTGTGTCGACCCCTCACTAGGGATCGCAAAAAGCCGGAACCGTATATACGCTCCAACATGGAGGGTGATTAGGTAAGTCTTAGACTAGAGACGACTGAAGCTGCAAATTTCTAGTTGGGAGTCCCTCAAAGGAGAGCCCTTTTTGTGCCGTCATTTCTGCCGTCAACGTCAGAATTCGACGGAAAAGCCGCTCCGGTGTTGAGCGGTTTTTCCTTACGCTGCTTAGGTTTCTTGGGTGGTGAACCGCACAGGACTTGAACCTGTAACCCGCTGATTAAGAGCACGCGGTTCCGCTGTCTTTTGCGTACCACTGCGTCCCGTTTTGGCAGTGGCACCAAGAGGTCTTTATCAACATATGTCGTTTACGACATTATACGACACATCCGGGTTGTCGTACCGGGTTGTCGTACCCGGTTGTCGTAAACAGGAAAGACTCAGAGGCCTGCTGGAAATAGCGGCAGCCAGTCGAAGGTGCGACCCTCATAGGTTACGCTACCGTACATCCAGAATAACGGCAGGGTTGATTTCGGTATCGAATGGGAGAACGCTAAAGCAAGGCTAAGACCTTGAACGCCGAGGCCAGCTTCGTCCACCCATTTCGGGTTGTATGTCTTCTGGCGAAGGATACGAAAGTTCTCAAAGAGTTGTCGCCCTAGCTCCTGACAGATCGCTATTGCTTTTTCCCGGCGCTCAGGACTGCTCCAAACGTCGAGACTCGTGAACGCGACGCGGATTACATTCCGATCAGGTTCGATCACACAGCCGTTGTCATCCAGCAAGGTTCCATCCTTGAGCGCGCTAATACCATCTTCGGTCAGCACTTCAATAACGGGGCGGGATGTCGGTTCTAAATGGGTATTCCACAGGTTTCCATCGTCGATATATCTCGTGAGAGCTGTAACCCCCCAGTTTGTTGCCACGGCGAAGCGCAGCCAGATTTCCTTTCCCCTGAGAAGCGCGGGATCGTCCAATCGCTTCGCCTTCTCAGAGTCGAACCCATCTTTTATGCCAAGCAATCCATTGAATACTCTAGACATTTCATTTCCTGTCAAAAGGCAGTCTTCTAAGAATAGAATCTTTGACGATTCGTCGCTTACAATTCCATCTCGGAACGATCGTAGCGGAATGTCACCAAGCACAGCGTCATCTAGCTGTTTCTTGATCCGATTAGCAAGTACATCTCCGCTTGCTCCCACCTTTTCACCGCTTACCGACAAGCAATCGAAGCCATTTATCCCTTCTGGAGACAATCTTAATGCCAGTCGAAGGTCGGTTGTGGACCAGAAATCGAGGACCTTGAGCAGATTTTCACCGATCCACCGATTCCCGCCTACTTTTTCAAATTGCGCGAGCCAATCTAAGACTCGTTGCTTTAGTATTTGGCCGTGCTCCCAACTTGCTGAAATCCTGTGATATGTCACGCTCACGACATCCAGCTCCAGTTGCTCAAGCGTTTGTGGCAAATAGCCTTTTGTAAGTCCCCCCAAAGTTTGAGCAGTCTTTCGCATACCGACGTTGTCGGCTAAGTCAATTTCGTCGAACGAGAGCGGTTCGACAGAGAGCAGATGCAATGGACTTAGTTCGAGCCGCGCATACCGATTGATTCGATGCTGGTAATGTCCCCAGATGTGTGTAAGTAGCGTCGTCATTGACGAAGACGGTCATGGTGTGGTTCTTCTCCGGTTGTCGAGACCGTAAAGAAGGAGCAACACCATGACCGACACCCTGAGCATAGGAC
>JBPCMC010000297.1:0-4368 GCA_051002645.1 Thermomicrobiales bacterium | reverse complement strand
TTGAGGACGGCGAAGGCGAAGAGGACGGTGATGATCTCCATCGCGCCGACGCAGAGCTTGAGCACCGTGCCGATGGCGAGCGGCAGGAGCGTGAAGGGCGCGAGCATCGCGTAGAAGAGCGGCGACTTCGGGATCAGCACGCCGAGCCCCCACTCCTTCGGGCCGGAGGAGAGGTCGGACGGGAAGTAGAGCGCGCCGAAATCGTGTTGTAGGAAGGTCCGCATCCACCGGACGTGCCAGGGGAGGTCGATGACGATGGTGTCCGGGTAGAGGAGGCCGCCGAGTTTGGCGACGATGCCGAGGGCGAGGGCGGCGCAGAGCGCCGTCGCCTCCCCGGCGGTGATCGCGAGGCCGCAGCGCGCGCCGAGCCAGATCAGCGGGCGTTGCAGCAGCAATGCGCCGAGCGCGCCGAGCAGCACGCCGAGCAGCGGGCCGCTGTACGCCGCGATGTATGGCCGCGCGAAAGCGAAGAGCGCGAAGAGGATAAGCACGCCAACCGCCGCGCCGAGCGCGGCGAGCGAGCGCCGCCGCCCATCTTCGGGCACCGCGACGCCGAGCGCGCGCGCGGCGATCAGGTAAAGTGCGAGGACGATCATCAGCGCCATGCCGAGCGTCCCCCACGCGGGGATCGTCCGCCCGCCACCGACCGTCTCCAACCGCACCTGATTGACCTGCACGCCGACCACGCGGCCATCGCCGTTCGCCAATTTCTCCGCAGGCGTGCGCAGTTCGACGACGACGCCATGCCCGCCCGTCGCCGCGCCGCGCACATCGAAGTTTACCGTCTGCCAGTCGGCGCCGACGGTGAAGCGCGTGACCTCGACGCCGTTGACGAGCACGGTGACGGGCTGCGCCACGCCGGGTGGCCTGCCGGAGCGGAGGCGCACAGCGCCCGCGTACTGCCGCCCGCCGCCGATCCCCTTGAAGATCACGAACGATGTGGCGCTCGTCCAGCGGTAATGCGTGACGTTGTCGTCCGCGATGTCTTTGCCGTGGAAGTTCTCAACGAACGGGGTTTCGTGGGCGCCGCCGATGTTGACGCGGATTGGCCGGGAGACCTGGTAGGCGGCGAGCAGGCCGATGGCGCTCGCGGCGAGCAGGACCAGCAGTTGCCAGCCGAGCGCGGCGCGCAGCCACGACGCGGCGGCAGTCAATCTATTCCCCAGGCGATTGCCCCGCCGTTGCGCGGCGGGTGCGCGTTGTGCCCCGGCCAGACTCACGGATCTCCCTCACGCTCCAGTACGAGGTGGAATCGTGCCGAGCAATGCGATCAGTTGATCGACAACCGATGCCAGACTGAAATGGGCAACGACGCGCGCGCGTCCCCGCTCCCCCACCGCGCGCAGTATAGCAGGTGGCTGGTCGAGCGCCGAGACGATGGCCGCCGCCAGTGCGTGCGGATCGTCCGGCGGCACGAGCCAGCCCGCCTCGCCGGAAATGACTTTGTCCGGGATGCCACCGACGGCGGAGGCGACGATCGGCAGGCGGTGCACCATCGCTTCCAGCATCACGAGCGGGCTGCCTTCGTACCGTGTCGGGTGGACGAAGAGCGTCCCGCCCGCAAGGATGCGGTGCAGGTCGGCGTCCGGCAGGCGACCCAGGAGTTCAACGTGCGTCGCGATCCCGGCGCGGGTAATCGCGTCCTCGACCTGCGGGCGGGCCGCGCCGTCGCCGATGTGCAGCCAGCGCCACCCGGCAGGCAGCGTCTCCCGACTCATGCCGAGTGCGGCGGCGAGCACGTCCAGTCCCTTATTTGGCTCGATGCGCGCGAGACTGACGAGCACCGGGGTATCGCCCGGTGGTGGAATCGGGCCGGTCAGGCGGTCAACACGCGCCACGTCGATGCCGTTCGGCACAATGGCGACCCGCTCGCGCGGCAGACGGAGGTTCGCCATCACGGCGGGGACGAGGAAGGCGTCGAGCGCGATGGCCCGATCCGCGTGCCGCGCCGCCCGCCGCACGAGCGCCCGTTGCGGCGCCAGCAGCCGCCCCTTGATGCCCGTCGCGGAGAACTCCTCCATCCCGTGCGGGTTGATGAGCAGACGGCGCACGCGCCCCGCCGCCTGTAGCGGTACGAACGCCGCCGCCGCCGCGCCGTGCCCAATCGCCGCGTCGAAGACCGTTTCCCGCGCCATCAGCGCATCCGCCGCCCGCCGGATGAAGCCGGGGTAATGGATGAGCCGGTCGGGTACCCCGCCGCGCCGGAGTGTCACGCGCTCCGCCCATGGCACGGTAATCAGTTCATGGACGCGCAACAGGGAATCGTCCGCCGCATCATGCGTCGGCACGGCGGTGACGAGCGTCACGCGGTGGCCCCGGTCGGTGAGTGCGCTACAGACATCCGCGACGGCGCGCTCCAACCCGCCCACCCCATGCAGCGGCGCGACCGCCCGGCTCGCGACCGCGATATTCAGTTGCTCCACCGATTCGACCGTGTTGCTCCTCTCCTCCTATGCATTGGCCGCATTCTCAGGGAATCGCCGCGCGCCGTAAAGACGAACACGCGTGGTATACTCGCGCCATTGTTGCCCGGACGGACAGTTTGCGCCCCATCTCGGTCGAGGGAAGGCCCGCTGTGGTTGATGGTGTCAAGCGCCCCGATGCAGGTGTCCCCTACATTTTCGTCTCGTATGCGAGCGCCGACCGCGAGCGCGTCACGCCAATCGTGGAGACGTTGCGGCGCGCGGGTATCGCGGTCTGGCTGGATCAACACTCCATTGCGGGCGGCGAAAACTACGCGCGCGAAATCACCGAGGGGATCGAGTACGCCGCCGCCCTCGTGCTGATGTGCTCCGCCGCCTCACTCGCCTCGCGCAATGTCAGGCAGGAGGTCGGTCTCGCCTGGAAGTACGAGCGGCCCTACCTGCCGCTGCTGCTCGAACCCGTCGCCATACCGAAGGAGATCGAGTACTTCCTGGAGATGGCGCAATGGATTGAGATACTGGACAGGCCGGAGCGCGATTGGCTGCCGCAGGTGCTCGCCGCCCTTCAACCGATGGGCGTCATCCTGGTCGTCGTGCCCGATGCACCCCCGCTCGCCGGGCGCGAGCGCGAGCAAGCGCTCCTGCAACAGCGACTCGATGCCGCCCGCGCGGGGAACGGCGGCCTGGTCCTGATCGGCGGCGAGGCGGGCATCGGCAAGACGACGCTGGCCGAGTCGCTTTGCGCCGACGCGGAGCGGCACGGCGCGTTCGTGCTGGAAGGGCATTGCTTCGATCTGGCGGAGACACCACCCTACGGCCAGTGGATCGACCTCTTCGCGCATCTGCCCGCCGCCCCTTCCCTGCCGCTCCCCCCGGTGCCCGACGCCTTCGCGCAGCGCGTTACGGTCGGCGCGGTCGCCAGCCAGATGGCGCTCTTCGTCGCGGTGGAGGACTTCCTCCGCGCGCTCGCCGGGCAGCGCCCCGTCGTCGTGCTGCTCGACGATCTCCATTGGGCCGACCCCGCCTCGCTCGACCTCTTGCGCTTCCTGACGCGCTCGGTGGCGACGTTGCCCCTGCTGCTCCTCGCCACCTACCGCTCGGACGAACTGACGCGCCGCCATCCGCTCTATCAGATACTTCCGCAACTCGCGCGGGAAGCGGGTGCGGAGCGCATCGACCTTGGTCGACTCGACGATGCTGCCGTTGGGACGCTCGTCGCCGCGCGCTATGGCCTCGCGGATGCCGATGCGTCCCGGCTGGTCGCGTATCTGCAATCGCGGGCGGAGGGCAACGCCTTGTTCGTCGGTGAACTGCTCCGCTCGCTCGAAGAAACTGGGGCGTTGCGGCACGATGTGGCGGGGTGGGCGCTTGGTGTGTTGGACCAAACGGCCGTGCCGCCGCTGCTGCGGCAGGTGATTGATGGGCGCGTGGGGCGGCTGGACGCGGAGGCGCAGCGCCTGCTCGCGGTCGCGGCGGTCATCGGGCACGAGGTGCCGCTCGCGATCTGGGCGATGGCGGGCGAAGTGGACGATGAGACGATCCTCATGACTGCGGAGCAAGGGCTGGACGCCCAGGTGCTCGTCGAAACAGTGGGCGGTGAGGGGGTGCGATTCGCCCATGCGCTGATCCGCGAGACGCTGTATGAAGGGGTGCCGTCGATCCGGCGGCGGCTGCTGCACCGGGGAGTCGGCGAAGCGCTGGCTGCGGCCCCGCACGCCGACCCGGACGCAGTGGCGATGCATTTCCAGCAGGCGGGTGATGGTCGGGCTGTCCCATGGCTGGTGCGGGCGGGGGAGCGGGCACAACTCACCTACGCCTGGCTCACGGCCATCGAGCGGTACGAGACGGCGCTCGCACTGCTGGAAGGGAGCGACGAGGACATCGCGCAGCAAGGGTGGCTGCGTTATCGCATCGGCCGCCTGCGCCGCTACCGCACACCGGAGCA
>JBPCMC010000296.1:0-7597 GCA_051002645.1 Thermomicrobiales bacterium | reverse complement strand
AACTGGACGCAGGCGCTGGAGCCGTATGTCCACAACCCGAACGCCGTGCAATCCGCCGTGGACAAGGGGTACCTCCAAGCAGGCGATGCGTCGCTCGCCTACAATGTCGCGACGCGCAGCAACCGGGACAATCGCACCGTGACCATCGCAGCCACTGATACCGACGGCGCGCGGGCGGCGCGGGTGGTCGGGGCGCTGGCGCACGTCATGGTGGATAAGAGTGTGGCGGATAACGCGGCGCTCGACGAGCAGGATCGGCGGTTGAGCCAGGCGTCGCAGAACGCGGTGCGCACGCCGCGCCTGGTTGTCACCAGCCTCGATTGCGCCGCGCCGTCCGGTGGCCTGACGAGCGCCACGGTGTTGCCGAACTGCCCGTCGCCGTCCGTCACGGCGAACGGCCCGCGCGTCAAACTGACCGCGCTGGCGGGCCTCGTGCTCGGCGGCGTGCTGGGGCTGGTCGTGGTGATGGGCGCGGCGGCGCTCGATGACTCGCTGAAGGGGCAGGAGGACGTGCGGCATTACCTGAACCTGTCCGTCATCGCCTCCATCCCCCGCCGCGCCAAATAGGAGAGGAAACCACATGAACCGCAGAGACGCAGAGAACACAGAGAACACAGAGAAAGAAAAGAGAGATGAGACAATCTCCCTCTTTTGTATTTCTCTGCGCCCTCTGCGTTCTTTGCCGGGTGCCCCCTGGGCGGCATGCGGTTCAATCGCTTTCAGTCTGGGGGAATGTAATGCGTGATGCGGTTGAGCCGAAGGCGGGGGGCGCGGTGGTGCCGTCCGGGTCGCTGCTGGACCGGCTGGTGATGCTCGGGGAGCCGAATGGGGCGACCGCCGAGGCGTACCGGGAACTGCGGACCAATCTCCGCTTCGCGCCCGATGTGGCGATGGTGGCCCGAGGCGGGCGTGTCTATCTCCTGGCGGACGGCGGCGGTGTTGGCGACCACTCGGCGGTGGCCGGCAACCTCGGTGTTGCCTGCGCGATGGCCGGGGAGCGCGTCATTATCGTCGATGCGGACCTGCGCGGGACGCCCAACGCGGGGAGCCTGAGCGCCCTCTTCGGGCACGCGAACGCGACGGAGGGGATCGCGACCGCCGTCCTCGGCCCGGACGAAGATCACAAAGTGCTGCTACCGCTCGTCGAGACGGGCGTGCCGAACCTCCTGCTCCTCCCAGCCGGTGGGCGTGGAACGAACCCGGCAGACCTGCTCGGCGCGGATTCCTTCGGTGCCCTGCTCGCCGCCCTGCGTGCGCAGGCGGATGTCGTGCTGATCGACGCGCCACCGGTCGCCGATGTGGCGGACAGCCGGGCGATTGCGGCACGGGTCGATGGCGTGCTGCTGCTCGTCGCGCAGGGGAAGACCCGCCGCCCGCAGGCCCAGCGCGCCCTCGCAGCCCTCGAACAAGTCGGCGCCACGGTGCTCGGCGTGGTGATGACCGAGACGTAGGCGAGTAACAAGTAACAAGTAACAAGTAGCCGCAACCGCGTGTACTTGTTACTTGTTACTGAAGGGACCACAAGGCGATGATTCTGGTGACGGGCGGCACGGGCTATGTCGGCGCGCGCCTCGTGCAGCGGTTGGTCGAGCAAGGGCGGGAAGTGCGGTTGCTGGTGCGCGACATCCCAACGGCGCGGCGGGCGTTCCCAGCGGGCGTCGCCTTTGCCCAAGGGGATGTCACCGCGCCTGAAACGTTGCCAGCGGCACTGGGCGGCGTCGATGCCGTCATCCATCTTGTCGCCATCATCCGCGAGCGCGGCGAGAGCACATTCGAGACGGTCAACTACCAGGGTACCGTCAATATCGTGGACGCGGAACGGGCGGGGGGCGTGCGCCGCCACCTCCAGATGAGCGCGTTGGGTGCGCTGCGCGATCCGGCATTCCCGTACCACGACACCAAATATCGCGCCGAGCAATACGTCAAAGCGAGCGGCCTCGATTGGACGATCTTCCGCCCCTCGATCATCTTCGGCCCCGGCGATCAGTTCTTCTCGACGCTTGCGGGCTTGGCGAAATTGCCCGCACCCTTCGTGCTGCCCGATGGGGGCACGGCGCGCTTTCAACCCGTCTGGCGCGACGACGTGATCGACGCCTTCATCGCCGCGCTCGATAATCCGGCGACCATCGGGCAGACCTATGAACTGGGCGGGCCGGACGTACTGTCGTACAAGGAGATGGTCGGCGTCCTGATGGATGTCACCGGCCACCATCGCCCGCTGCTGCCATTGCCCGCCGGATTACTGAAACCTGCCGCCTTCGCCTTCGACAAATTCCTCCCCAAGCCCCCGGTCACGCCGGAGCAATTGAAGATGCTCCGCCTCGACAACAGCAGCACGCACTCCGCGACCGCAGCCCTGACCGGCCACCCACCTACCTCCCTGCGTGAGGGGTTGGCGTACCTGCGCGACTGATCGAAGCCCCGACTGCTCGGTGTTAAGTCGTCGAGTTGCGGATCGCGACGGGTGGTGCATCGTGCATCAGTCCGCGCATCTCGCTCTCCGGACGCGATTCCCTCGGACTGGGCGTCTCCTTGCGCGACTCGCGCATGATGGGCGCTACAGTCTCGCTGTCCGGTCGGGGCTCTTGGGGGCCTGCCGCCTCCGCTGCGTGGGCGAGGCGTCGCTGGGCGCGAATGTCCTTATCCTCTTCGTCATCGCCTTCGATCCACGTCGCGAAGAGGTGTGCCACCCCTTTGCGCATCGTGATGCTGACCTCGAATTCGTGCCCTTCGTCGCACCAGCACTGGATACAGACGTCCGGGAAGTCGCGGTCAATCGCTCCCCGCGGAATGAGCGGATACTCGCGCGTCCGGTGGAGGGCGGAGCCGAGATGCACATTGGATCCGTTGTCCGTGCCCACCCCGCGCGCCCGACAGACGGGGCAAGGGAGGACCGCCTCCCGCGCGGTCACCTCCACGCGCAACGTGCGTGCGTCGCTTCCCGGTCCCTTCCTGCTCGCTGCTACCATTGTTCCTCCATCCCTTGTGCGATCGCGCCGAAAGACGCACCGGACAACATTATGTCGAGTTCCCACGTCGGGATCATAGTGAATTGCCAGGCGAAATGCAAACAGAGGCCGGGCAAATGTTCGCTCGCCGTGCAAAGAAATCGTTTGTCGGCGGCATACGTAGTTGCGATGTCCTCATCCCATGCGGCGACGGAAGCGGGTGTCGCGCAGGGCGCAGCGGGCGGCGGCATACCCGGCGATGCCGTGGACACCGGGGCCGGGGAAGGTCGCGGCGCTGCCGATGTAGAGGCCGCGAATCGGAGTGCGATAGGGTGAGAGCGCCGGTATGGGGCGGAAGATCAGGTGATCGAGCGCGGTGCTGCCGGCGCCGACATCGCCCTCGACCAGGTTCGGATTGCGCGCGGCGAAATCGGGTGGCGCGATGGTGTGCCGGGCGAGGATGCGATTGCGGAAGCCGGGGGCGAACCGCTCCACCTGCGCCTCGATGCGCTCGACGGTGCGCGCGGTTTCGCTCACCCAGTCGATGCCGCGTGGCACATGGATGTACGCCCACGCGGTCTGCTTGCCTACTGGGGCACGTGACGGATCGGCCAGCGATTGCTGCCCAAAGAGCACAAAGGGCCGCTCCGGGAGTATGCCCGCTCGCTGTTGCCTGAGTGCATCCGTCAGCTCAGTAACCGTGCCGCCGACATGGACCGTGCCCGCTGCCTGCGCTTCCGGGGCGGTCCACGGTACCGGCCCGTCGAGCGCCCAGTCGACCTTGAAGGTTGGTGGCCCATACCGATAGCGCATCACGCGCGTGACATATGACGACGGCAGCGCGTCCCCGGTGAGGCGTAACAGGCCGTGCGGCGTGATGTCGCCAATGACGACGGGCGCGTGATACATATCCCCAACAGCCGTCACGACGCCCGCGACGCGCGACCCGGCTACTACGATGCGTGCGGCGGCGGTATCGGTTCGTGTCTCTCCGCCGAGCGCGCGGAGGTGGCTCACGAGTGCATGTGCGAGGCTGCCCGCGCCACCCGCCGGGCTCGGCCAGCCGACCCGATGGCCGAGGAAGAGCAGATAGAAAGCGGCGAGCGCGCTCCCGGCTTCCCACGGTGGGACATCGGCGTGCATCGCCGTCCCATACACCCACGCGGGGAGATAACTACCCTGGAACCGCTCGGCGGCGAGCGTCTCGGCGGAGAGGAGCGCCAGGCGCGCGAGTTCCAGCGCGCCGCCGACACCGAGGCTGGTGAGTATGCGCACGCCACCACCAACAGGTGGGAAGGCACTGAGCAACGTCTGTTGCACCGCCGCGTGATGGGTGAGATAGGGCGCGATGAGCGCACGCCACGCCTGCCCGTCGCCCGGCGTGAGGCGATCGAGGTTATCGACGGTTCGGTTGAGATCGCGATAGAGCGCGGCAGCACGGCCATCGGGGAAGGGATGCGCCATCGCGACCGGCGGATCGATCCAGCGCAATCCGTAGCGCGCTAGCGGCATCCGCGCGAAGACGGGAGAGGCGACCGCGGCGGGATAGACGGCTGAGAAGGTGTCGTGTCGGAAGCCGGGGAGGGTCAGTTCCTCCGTCGAGACCGCACCGCCGAGGTGGGTGGCTGTCTCGACGACAAGGACGGAACGCCCGTGCTCGGCGAGGGTAATCGCGGCGGCAAGGCCGTTCGGCCCGCTGCCGACGACGATAGCGTCATAGCGGGCCATGTAGAGGGTTGGTGAGATGAGAGACGTTACATATCCCTTTAGATATCATCCGATCCGGTGTCCCCTCAAATCATCTCTGTCCAACTCCGCAGACTTCGGGGCAAGCGGGGGAGTAGGCGACTCGGGATCGTTCGGCAGTCCGGTGCCCGCCACCGCCACCGTCGTTAGTGTGGAGGGCGCGTCACCGGCGACTTTGGGCGGGAACACCTCGTCAATGATGACGCGCACGACGGCGGCGAGTGGCACGGCCAGTAGCACGCCGATGATCCCCGCCAGTCGTTCCCCCGCGAGGACGACGAAAATCGTCACCACCGGATCGAGATGCACGACACGTCCGATCACCTGGGGGACGACGATCTGATCTTCGATCTGCCGCAGGACGAAATAGGCGATCACCACGCCGATCATCGGGCCGACGCCATGGGTGGAGAGGGCAACGAGGCTGGCGAGCGTGCCGGCGATGATTGGGCCAACGAAGGGGACAATCTCCAGAATGCCCGTGCCGATGGCGATGGGTAGTGCGTATGGCACATTGAAGATACGCAGAACGATATACGACGCAACGGACATGATGAGGATGAGGTAGAGCTGACCGCGTAGGTACCGCCCCAGAACGACATGGATGCGCCCCGCCACCCGCCGCGCTTGCGCTACACGGTCATCGGGGACAAAGCGATAGAGATAGAGAACGGAGCGTTGCCCATTGAGGAGCAGATAGAACGTGGCGAAGAACCAGATGACGATCTTCAGCAGGATCCCGAACGTCGTCTGCGCCACCTCGCGGACTTGCCCCGGTTGGGTCGCGCGATCGATCTCCAATTGCAGGCGGCGGGCGACGACCGCGCGCTTTTCGGGGTAGAGCGGATCGTCGAAGGGTACGATATCCACACCCGCGCGTCGCAACAAATCGACGATCTGGGCGTTCTTGGAGGCGCGATCGAGGACGGCATCAGCGACCGAGCCGCCGGATTTGAAGAGGCCGTTCTGCTGCTTGGCCAACTCCGGCTCGACCAGCGCGCCGAGGAGGGTCAATGTGCCGAGAAAGAGGAGGTAGAAGAGCACGATCACCAACACGCGCGGCAGCCGGGACATGCGCTGCGCCCGATCCACCAGCGGACTGACGACATAGGCCGTGGCGATGGCGAGCACGAACGGTGCGAGGATATCGCGCGTCAAGATAAGCGCGACGATCACCACGCCAATCACGAGCACGTACTTCGCCCAGCGATTCATGCGTTCCTCTCACGAGTGGGCAGTGGGCAGTGAGCAGTGAGCAGTGAGACAGCGGGAGAAGGCGAGATGCGGATAGTATCCACTGCTCACTATCCACTGTCCACTGCCCACTACTCTCGCGCCAGATCAGCCTCCGCCGCGATGTAGCCGAAGGCGAACTGCGCCATGCCGGGGGGCGTGCGGTCGATGATGTGGCGGCAGAGGGCATCCGCCTCGTCGCGGCGTCCGTTGTAGCGGTGCCAGTTGGCGACACCATATCCCACGGTGGCGTCCATCAACGCCTGGTTGTTGCCCATCCCTTTGTCCTTGTCGTCGGCATTGTGCGCGAGCGTCTCCTCGGGCGTCAGCGCGCCAATATAGAGCAGCGTCAGGCGATAATAGGGCCGGTTCTCGGTGATCGCCATGTTCGGGTGGATCGGCGCGAGGACGTAGGCGGCATCCTCGGCCGCACCGAGGCGGCGGAGCGCCATGTAATGCCAGTGGGTGATCGCGACCATCGTCTCATCGGTGGGCGCGAAGGAGGTGCAGGCATGATAGGCCGCGCGCGCCGCCGCGAAGTCGCCGCGCAGATAGTTCGCCAGCCCGAGGTGGTACCAGATGGAGAATTGGAGCGTGTAAGTGGCCGGGGTATCTACCGGCGCGCCGATCGGTATCTCCGGCTCCGGCGCGCGTCCTTCCACCAGTCGGGCCGCTTCGGTCAGGTCGTCCACCGCACGGTCGAACTGCCGCGTACTGATCAGGCGATGGCCCCGATAGCGGTACATGCGCGGGTCGCCGGGATGCCTGGCGATGCCATCGGTGAAGACCTGGATCGCATCGCGCAGACGACCGCTGGCCCCGGTGCGCTGACCGAGCAGCAGGATCGCGTCCGCGCTTTCTAGCGCGGAAAAATACGCTCCCTCCGCCTCGGCCAATTCCGCCGTTAGCCGCGCACGGACATCATCGGGGAAGATAGGCCGCTGAAGCGGTTGGCCGAGGAGTGAGGTTGCTTCGCTATCGTCCTGCGCGTGCCCTACCATCGTCCCACTCCTATCCAGCGCGGCAAAAGCCGTCTCCCCCACTATCGTCCCCGTTGTCGCATAAGGAGACTTAAACGACTATTACATTCGTCAGGCGCTGTCGGCACTTCCCTGGTGCCAGTCCGTCAGCCCGGTGGTCAGCAGTTCCATCGCGGAGGCGAGGCTCTCCTTGCCACCTTCCCCCTGCACATTGACGGAGACGAGCCCGTACCCATGCACCTTGCCGGTGCGGAGGACGATCCGGACGGCATTGAGGACCGCCTCCATGTCCGGGCCATTCGGCTCGACGGTGCCGTGGTTCGGGACGTATCGCTCGTCCAGCACGTCTTCATCGATGTGCAGGTAGATGACGTCGCAGGCGGCGGCGAGACGATCGATTGCTTCCTGCATCGGCACGCCCTCCCGTCCCGGTTCGATGGCGGCGATGGTGACCGCTGTCGCCTCGATGAGCGTGCGCTCCTTCGGGTCGAGGTTGCGGACATCGACCATCACGATCCGGTCGGTGGGGATCGGCGCGTCCAGCCCGGTGATGTGTCGCCAGTGCGGGAAGGCCAGCCCGGCGGAGACGGCGACGGGCATACCGCCGATCATGCCGGAGAGCGTCGTCTTCGGCGTGTTGAAGTCGCCGTGTGCATCGAACCAGACGAGACCGATTTTCGCCGCAGGGCC
>JBPCMC010000295.1:0-2577 GCA_051002645.1 Thermomicrobiales bacterium | reverse complement strand
TCCAAGCAGGCAGGAGGGAGGGAAGGTGGGGCAGTGAGGAGAGAGAGGCCCCTCCCTTCTCCCCTTCTTTCCTTCCCCCCCGCTACTCCCAACAGAGAGGCCTTTGCAGGGGGAGCGCAAGGGCCGGGGTCCTGGGGAAGAGGATGGGAAGGTTCGCGCGGTCTGTGGGGGTGCGCCTGGGGAGCGCCAGCCCGCGTGTTCTTCTGCCCACAGGATACCCCGGTCAGTCGCTCCCCCGATTCGTCCTCGTGGACAGCTTGCGCGTGTCCAAACGGACAGGTCGCGACGCCCGCCTTCCCACCATGCGTACAATGTCGCAGGCGGTTTATTCCCAGTGGACGATTAGTGCATCAAGGGGCATGCGCGGGCGGCGTTTCGGCTCGCGGGCGGCGTAGCAGAGGGGCAAAGGTGCGTGCGGGACGAGGTTTGGGGCGAGATCGAGGGCAGCGCGGACGGTGTCAGGGCAGAAGAGCGGCGCGCACATCCAGCCACCGTCGAGGCCGAGATGGTAGGCGGCGAGGAGTAGGTTCTCCGCCGCCGCGCCGAGGCTCTGGATCGCCATCGTCGTTTCCGCCGCCTGCCGCCCCGCGTCCGGGTAGTGGTCGAGGTCTTCGGTGTAGAGGCAGAGCAGCACGAGGACGGGCGCTCCCCGGACACGCTCGTGGGAAAGGGCGAGTCGCCGCGCGACGACCTCCGGCGGCTCGTTGTCCATCGCGAGGGTTTGTTGCCAGGTGTCGCCCATGGCATCGGCGAGGCGTGCTTTGGCGTCCGTCTGGGTGATAACGGCGAAGCGCCACGGCATCCGACCGTGTGGCGATGGCGCCCAGCGGGCCGCGTCGAGGACCCGTTCGACGAGGGCACGTGGCACCGGATCGGGGCGGAAGGCGCGGACAGAGCGGCGCCCGCGCATCACGGCGTCGAGATCGAGTCGCCGGGCGGGCGCGGCACCGGGATCGACCGTCGCGGGGTCGGGCGCCCAATAGCGGGCTGTCCGTGGCCGCACGGCGATCACCGGCTGCGTCTCAATCGGCATCGCCGCGTACTGCAGGTATTTCTCGCGGAGGAGGGAGACGGCGCGCTCATGCTCCGGCAGGCCGGGCACGACGAGCGTCGCCGTACCGTGGATGAGTAGATAGGAGAGGTGCGCCCAATCCTCCGCGTAGTCGTCCACAAGGAACGCGACCTCGGGCCGGTCGAGCAGATTGCGGACGCGCCGGAGCGCGGTTGGCGCGACCCGCTTCGGCTTCGCGTCCAGCGCCGAGTAGATCGTCGCGCCATCGGTGGCGAAGCAGACGGGCACGACCGACGGGATGCCGGCCTGATCGACGGTCGTGAGATGGGCGACACGATGGGCGGCGAGGTAGCACCACGCGCGAGCGTCGAGCGGGGATGTGCGACTCATTGCAGCGGACTCTCCTTACACTGGGTACGCCTATGCGCGCCCGCGCCATGATACACTCACGCCGCACGGCACGGTTTTGAGCGAGACATATCCCATGAGTTATGTGGGTAGCGAACGTATTGGAATGGGGGAGAGCAGAAGCAGTGGGAAAAGACGCACTTATACAAGCCGGTCTTGCTCTCCGCGCCGATCGCGTGCATGGCGCGATGGAACTGGCAGTGCATGCCGTCGAATTCGCTATCACATTCGCTGTCAATGAACCTTCTCGCGACATCGCTGAGATCGCGCGGGTGCTGGCGACGGCCCGGCCAAGTATGGCAGCCATTGCCAATGCCGTTGCCCTGACGCTCGCACCAGTCGCCACGGGGAGTGAGGCGCGGGCCTCAGTCGTTGAACATGGGACCCGATTACGGAAACAGTGGCAAGAGGACACGACGTATCTCATCGAGAATGCGAAGCCACATATCCCAGGAAGACTGATTGCCTACAGTAACTCCTCCTCAACACGATCCGCACTCATCGCCTTGAAAGACCGCCTGCGCACCGTCATCATCCCGGAAGGGCGACCGATTGAAGACGGCAAGCGGCTCGCCCGGACGCTCGCGTCGGCTGGCATCCCGATCACAGTCATTACTGAGGCGCAGATGGGCCGGTGGGTGAGGGAAGTGGGCGCGGTCATCGTTGGGGCGGACACGGTGGCGCCAGACGGCTCCGTGTACAATCACATGGGGACGGCGACACTCGCGCTGCTTGCGAAGGAGCACGGCATCCCCGTCTATTCGCTCACGCATACGCTGAAAGTCGCTCCGTACGACCGGCCGGAGGATACGGACGAGGAGAATGACCCGGCGGAAGTCTGGGCCGATCCGCCGCCCGGCGTCACGCTCCGCAACCCGGCCTTCGACCGCACGCCAGCAGAGCGTATTCAGATCATCACCGAACGCAGTATTCTCACCGATGCACTGCGGGCAGCAGTCGTGGCGGAGCACCGGGCGGCATGGCAGGCGGTTGGCTTGGGAGACCTGGTGGGGGGGGGGCTGCGCCCCCCGCGGGAAGGCCAGCCCGGCGGAGACGGCGACGGGCATACCGCCGATCATGCCGGAGAGCGTCGTCTTCGGCGTGTTGAAGTCGCCGTGTGCATCGAACCAGACGAGACCGATTTTCGCCGCAGGGCC
>JBPCMC010000294.1:0-6927 GCA_051002645.1 Thermomicrobiales bacterium | reverse complement strand
CCAACGGCGGCGCGATCGAGTAGCGCGTGACGCCCGCCGCGTTGACCCGGCGGCTCATCCGCGCCAGCGACAGTTGCCCCTCCCACGGGATGCTCGTCTGCACCGACGGGCCGAGCGACTTGACGATGTCCGGCAAGCGGCGCGCGGCGTTGAGGTCCGCCGTCCGGTTGAGCACCGCCTGCATCACCTGCATCTGCCGGTCGCGCCGTACGTCGTCGCTGCTCGCGTGGCGAGTACGCGCGTATTCGAGCGCCTGCTCGCCGTCCATGTGATAGCAGCCGGGGTCGAAATGGATGTGCTTGTATCCGTAGTCGTCGGTCGGGTAGGCATCGTCGTCGATCACCTCCGAGACGGAAATATCGACGCCACCGACGGCATCCACCACGCCACGGAAGCCGTTGAAATCGATCTGGAGATAATGCTCGATAGGGATTTTGAACTGCTTGGAGACCGTCTCGACGGCGAGCGCCGGCCCCGCCACCGGGTCATCCGGGTGCGCGACCTGGCCGTAGGTGTACGCGGCGTTGACGCGGTCCTCGCCGTTGCCGGGGATCGGCACGACGAGGTCGCGCGGGATGCTCAACATACTGGCGACCCCGTTCCAGAGGTCCACCGTCACAATAATCATCGTGTCCGAGCGGGTCGGTTCCGTATCGCGCCGGTCGAGGCCGAGCAGCAGGATGTGGATGTATTGCTTCCCCTGCCAGACCGCCTCGTGGCCGTCGGAGTTGGTAATGGCCGCCGTCACCCCGTCCTTGAGAATCGTGGCGGTGTCCGGCGGCACGACGGCGGTGGGCTTCGGTACGGGCGAGGCGGTCGGCACGATGCGTGTCGACACACCGCGAGAGACGGTGGCGGGCGGCGCTTGCGTCGCGGTCGCGGCGGCAACGGCGGTCGGCAGCGGCACAACAATCGTGCGCTCCACCGCCGCTACCTCGTGGGCAACACGCCACGAGAAGATCGTGAGCGCGCCGCCCACAATCACAACGAGGCCAAGAATGCCCAGAACCCCAAACCGGAGCCAGCGCATCATCGCGCCGTGTCCTTCCCTACGTGGGTATGCAGCGAATCGCTATCGTTGCCGCCGTCCGCGCGGCTGAATCGGCGGTGCGCCCTCCGCCTCCTTGCGCATCTTCCGCCGATTGCCCGGTAGCGCGCTCTGGACGATCAATGTGCGCAGCCGCATCCACGCCGAGCGCACCTCGGCCGCATCGCTCGGTACCGGCGGGCGGTTGCCGTACTGCTCCTCCGCGTAGCGCCGCGCGATCAGCAGGGCGGCATCCTTGCTGCCCGGCAATCGCTGCGCGACGACGGTGGCCGTCTCATACGGCGTCGTCGTGCGGCTCGTGCGGGCGAGACCGGCGAGCCCGGTCGCGGGCGTCACCCGCGCGTACCACTGCGTCGCCCCGCTCATGCCCCGGAAGGTGCGCAACCAGAGGAAGGCGATGGCGAGCGCGAAGAGGCCGAAGAGCAGCGGGATAATCAGGAAGAGCGGGCTGATCTGACGATTCTGCTTGAGCGGGACATACGCGCCGCCTGCACCGAAGCCACCGTTCAGTTCATCGTCCAGTTGTCGCAAACGATCCTCGCCGCGCGCGTCGAGGCGGTCCTGCCCACCGGCAAGGTCACCGGCCGCTTGCACGTCGGGATTGGTCGCATTGACGACGGGGAGAATCTGCGGGCCGCGCGCGATCGGCGGCACACCGGGGCGCGGCGTCGGATCGAAGGTAATCCACCCATACTGCGGGAACCAGACCTCGACCCAGGCGTGCGCCTGATTCTCGGACGAGACGAGGCGACCGTCTTCCGCCTTCGCGCCCGGCAGATAGCCGACAACCTCGCGCGCCGGGACGCCATTGAGGCGGAGCAGCGTCAGCATCGCCGTCGAGAAGTACTCGCAATAGCCCTGCTTCGACTGGAAGAGGAAGTAATCGGTCACGTCGCGGTCGAAGGGCGGCAGGCTAATGCGCTCCTGATAGAGATAGTTCGCGCGGAGATACTGCTCGACAGCGGCGGCGAAGTCGTAGGTGTTCGTCGTCCCCTTCGCCAGTTGCTGCGCGAGATCGGCGGTGCGCTGGGTGATGCCGTCCGGCAACTGCGTGTACCGCTCCGTCCATTTCGGCAGTTGGGCGGGGGCGCTGCGCAGCATATCTTCCGTCGCTTCGCTGGCGCGGATCGACTCGGTGACGCTCTTGCCGACCGGCACCGGCGCGGTGGAGACGACTTGATCGACATCGAGGAAGTTGGGCGCTTGCCCGCGATAAAGGAGCGCCGTCACTTTACCGTTCTCGATGACGACCTGCGTCTGGATCAGCGTCCCGGCGAGGCGATTCTGCTCCGTCGTGATTGCATCGAAGCGCTTGTCGAGCGGCACGAGGGTCGCTTGCGGCGTCACGGTCACGCCCGGCGTCGCCGTTGGCACGGTGGTGGCGGTCGCGGTGCCGCCGATTGTCGTCGGCGCCGGCGAGGGCGTCGGCTGCAGGACGGGCGCTTGCACAATCGTCACGCGGAGGATGCGCGGCGGCGGCCCACCCTGCGCGGCCGCCTGCTGCTGCGTGCGGCCGACGATCTGCGCCAACTGGTCCGGCGTGAAGGTCGTCGGCGTCGTCTGCGGCACGAAAATGACGAGGGTGCCGTCGCGCTGGAGGGTTACCTGCGCCTGCGCGCCGGGCCGGAGCGTCGGGGGCGCGTCGGTCGGGATCGTCAAGCCCTGCAAACTGGAGACCTGCTTGACGAGATCATCGAGCGGCGTGGGGACCGGCGCGGCGGCGGTCGGCGGGATCGCCGTCCCGGTCAGGTTGAAACTCTGCCAGCCGAGGCTGACGAGCGACTGGGTGTTCAGTTGCTCCAGTTGGTTGCCGATGATGGGCAGAATGTTCCCGCGCGGGCGGTAGAGTTCGGCGGTGCAACTGGCGCTCTTCGCGGTCTGGTCCGCTGCGGCGGGCAGCGGCACGTTCTTGTTGGCATCGAGCGAGACGCGCGGGTCGTAGGTGCTGCCGTCCGGCTGCTGCGCCTTGAAGTCATCCGGCACCGTCTTCTTGAAGCCGTGGCCGGTGTAGAAGTTGTAGGTATTCATCTTCACGTACTGGCCGGGGACGGTGTCGCACGTCAGCGCGAGGGCCGGGTCGGGCGGCAGGTTGAGACCGGCGCCGAGTTGGAATGAGTCGCCGAAGGCGGCAAATCCGGGGAAGGTGCTGCGCGTCCGCCCGCGCCCCTGGATGCTCGGGAAGAGATTCTCCCACCGCCCCTGGAGGTTGTCCCACGGCTGGGAGACCTGCACCCATGCATCGTGGACGGGCCCGCCATGCACCGAGAAAGGCACGAGGTAGGCGACGAAGAGGAGGATGAATGAGAGCCCGGTCGCGACGGACATGAATCGCCAGCCGAGCGAATCTGGGAAGGTGATGTGCGCCGTGCGCCATTCCGCCTGCTGCCGGTAGGCGTAAAAGCGGATCGCCAGGGGAATGACCGTCAGGAGGAAGAGGAAGAGGAAGACGCCGCTATCGATCCGGTCGTAGCCGAGGTTGATGAGCAGGATCAACCCGGCAACGCCGATGGTCGGCGAGAGCCAGTGCGAGCGGAAGATCCACCACATCGAGAAGTAGGCGAAGAAGTACATCATTGCGGCGACGATGAGGACGAAGAGGACGCGGTCGTCCTCCGCGCCGCCGTTCCACGCCGCGCGGACGTAGTGGCCGATGCGATGCGCCAGTTCGACCGACTTGCCGCGCGTGCCGCCGAACTGGTCGTCGATCACGGTGAGCGTCCGCATCCAGATGATGGCGAGGCCGACGGCGAAGCCGATGATATGGGCGTAATAGTTGCGCAGGCGCGTGATCCGCGCCAGGACGAAGCCGGTCAGCAGACCCACCCACGTCACGGAGGGCAGGACGCGCAACTCCGGCGCCCACTCCGCGCGCAGGATGGCCGTCTGCACGAGCGCCACCATCAGCGCGACGAGTGCGACCGCCCCCCAGCCCTCCGGCACCCGGAACGGGCGCCGCACATGCTCCCACGTCAGTTTCGGGACCTTCGCCTTCCAATCGGTGTGTGGTTGGGCCATGATGCGAACCCTCCGCGCCACGTCCGGCGGCGCTGTACGGAGCGAACGGTGACGCGATTACGGGGCGGCCGGTTGCTGGACGGGCATGCCGCCGCGCACTTCCTCGCGCGGCGGGCGGGCGACCGCCGGTTCCGGCGTCGGGCGGATCGTCGGCGGCGCGGCGTCCGACAAGCCGATGGGATGCGAGAGGGCACGGCCAATCTCCTCGCCGCGCCGGACCATATAGACCGGCACGTTCGCCGCCGTCAGGCTCGTCACAACCCGGTAGGTGCTGCGCGGCGCGCCGAACGATTCGGCATCGACGATCACCGCGACCGCTTTGACACCGCGATAGACGAGCGGCAGCAGTCCCGCCACCCAGCCCTCATCGGCGGACGGCGTGACGACGATCAGCGCGCTGTTGCGCCCGAAGCGCACGGCCTCCGCCGTCAATACCTCCTGCAACTCGGTGGAGCCGTCGGCATGGACGACGGAGAGCGCTTCGAGCATCTTCAGCGTCTGCCGCTCGCCGCGGTCGGTATTGACGATCTCGCTGTGCATCCCGCGCGCGACGAGGCCGACATTGCGTCCCTGTTCAACGAAGTGCTGCATTACGGAGGCGGCTATCGTGATCGCCGTCTCTTCGGTCGAGATCGCCCATTCGTCCACCGGCTCGGGCACGCCCGGTTGCGGCGGCGGCGCGACCATATGGACGGGCTTGTGCAGATCGACGAGCACCCAGACATCGGTCGTCGGGTCGAGTTCGAACTCCTTGACCATCAACTTGCCCGTGCGCGCCGTCGTGCTCCAGGCAATCCGATTGAACGAGTCGCCCCAGAAATACTCGCGCACGCCCGAGGCGTTCGGCGTCACGTAATGGGTGCGCCGCTGCGTCGCCGCGCCACCCGGCAGGTCGCCGACCGAGACGACGAAGGAGGAGACATCGACCGTCGCCGGGTAGACCATCAAATCCGAGGTCTCCGGGATCAGCCGCTGCGACGGGAAGAGCCCGAAGGGATCGCCGCCGCGCAGCGTCAGCGGGCCGATGGTGAACTTGCCCCGCTGCGTGCAGCGCGTGCGCACACGCCAGTTATGCACCTGCCCGGCGGGGAGGTGCATCACCTGGCTCGCCGCCGACGCGTGGCCGGGGAGCGTCGAGTGGTCGCGCACTTCCATCCAGAGCTTCGCGACTTTGCCGCGATTCTCGATATGCAGGCGCTCGTCGAGCGTCTGGCCGACCTGGGCGCGGTCGGTGCGCGTGTCGCGCACGAGGGCGAGCGAGCGCAGGCTGAATCGACTCCAGACATAGGCGATGAGCAGCACGCCGATGACGACGAAGAAGAGCGTGTCGAGGATGCCCCAGCCGCTTATCTGCGCCGCGATCAGGATGACGAACGCCAGTGCGCCGACCTTGGCCGCGTTCACGGGCGCGCCCCGCGCGGTCGCCCTTCGACCCGCTGCGCGAACGGCGTCGCGCCCGGCACCGCCACGCGCTGCAGCAACTCGCGGACGATGCCGCGCCCGTCGATATTGCGCATCCGCGCCGCCGGGCTGACGATCAGCCGATGCGCGAGCACCGGCTCCGCCAGCGCCTTGACATCGTCCGGCAGCACATAATCCCGCCCCGCCAGCGCCGCCCATGCCCGCGCGGACGAGAGGAGCCCGAGCGCGCCGCGCGGACTGGCGCCGAGATAAATCTCGTCGTGCCGCCGCGTCGCCTCGGTCAGCGAGACCATATATTCGAGGATGAGCGGGTCGACGCGGACATTGTCGAGGATGAAGCGCTGCGCCTCGATCAACTCATCGACATCGACGACCTGCTCGATGCGCGACAATGGGTGGCCGGACATCTGGTTTTGCAGGACGGAGATTTCCTCCATGTGCGTCGGGTAGCCGAGCGAGATGCGCAGGAGGAAGCGATCCAGTTGCGCCTCCGGGAGTGGGAAGGTGCCCTCATACTCGATCGGGTTCTGCGTCGCGAGGACGACGAAGGGCACCGGCAAGTCGTGCGTTTCGCCGTCCACGGTGATCTGCCGCTCCTCCATCGCCTCCAGGAGGGCGGACTGCGTCTTCGGCGTCGCGCGGTTGATCTCGTCCGCGAGGACGATCTGGGCGACGACCGGGCCGGGCCGGAACTCGAAGACGCGCGTCCCCTGATTGAAGATGGAGACGCCCGTCACGTCGCCGGGCAAGAGGTCCGGCGTGAACTGGATACGCTTGAAACTACAGCCGATGGAACGGGCAATCGTCTTGGCGAGGACGGTCTTGCCGACACCCGGCACGTCCTCAATCAGCACATGGCCCCGGCAGAGGAGCGCGACAAGCGTCAGTTGCACCTCACGGTGCTTGCCGACGATCACGCGCTCGACATTGGTGACGACCCGGTCCGCAATCGTTTGGACAGGCGTCATTGCTTCGGATGATGAGGGGGTCCGCATCCCCGGTCGCTCCCTTCGATAGCGCACAATCCCCGGCGAACTTACCACTCACACCCTGCTCGCGGGAAGCGTGCAATGACCTGCTGTGCAGTGTTGACGGTCCATTCGTGGAGGATTGGTAGCGAGAGTTCCCCGCCGTGCGCATCGTGATGCGCGGAGGAGCGGTGATGTCACGCGCCAATCTGACCAGAAAGGAACACGGCGAGAGTATATCATAGTGTCTGTGAATGCGCCCTGTGCATTCGATGAACGACAGGGCTTATGCATTCTCGGCAAGCGGGAAGCCGAGGAAGGCGAGAGCTTCCTTCGGATGGCCACTGTAGTAGCGTAACCGCTCGGCAATCGTCCGCCATCCCGCCCGATGCAGCAGACTGACCACCGTGTCGCGCAGGATTGCCATGATACTCGGGCCGTTCCCCGTGCGGATCAGGCTGCGGTCCTCGCCCA
>JBPCMC010000293.1:0-3011 GCA_051002645.1 Thermomicrobiales bacterium | reverse complement strand
TCGCTATGCTGGAAGCGCTCGCCAATCGCGACCATCTCCGTGTCGTCTATGATGAAGCGCTCCGGGAGCGCTACCTCTGGCACGAGTTCGGCGATCTGCATCTGTTGCTGCCGTAATCGGGCCAGTCGGACGGGGATGGTTTAATGGGCGATACCGGATTCCGCATCGTTGGCACGCACCACATCGCGCTCTCCACCGCGCGCTTCGCGCGGC
Organism: Thermomicrobiales bacterium; assembly: GCA_051002645.1. Taxonomy (GTDB): domain Bacteria; phylum Chloroflexota; class Chloroflexia; order Thermomicrobiales; family JALYUS01; genus JALYUS01. The sequence goes on along the minus strand of JBPCMC010000293.1, from coordinate 2,798 downwards.
TCCGGGAGTTCTATACCGAGACACTCGGCCTACCGGTGCTCGGCGGCTTCCCGGCGGAGCACATCCTCTTCCTCGACGCGGGGACGACGGCGATCGAGTTGACCGAGGAGAATGTGGTGGATGCGCCGGTCGGCGCGCGCGGGTGGGCGCATATCGCCCTCGAGGTGGCGGATGTGGACGCGGCGTACGATACTCTCGCCGCCCGTGGCGTACCCTTCCATATTCTCCCCGAGGATTACCCGCCCGCCGCACCCGCCGTGCGCATCGCCTTCTGCACCGACCCCGACGGCAATGTCATCGAGTTGCTGCAACCGCTGGGAAGCCGCTACCCGACCGCCGCGCCACCCGTCACTGCTCCGTAAGGAAGGGTTTCATAACCAGCCAAGACGCCAAGAGGGGACTTACCACAGAGGACACAGAGAGCACACAGAGAGCACAGAGGGGGGAATAAACAACGGTCTTCTCTGTGTCCTCTGTGGTCTCTGTGCTGAATCTTTTCCCGCTTGGCGTCCTTGCGGGCGCCCTCTGGGCAGTATTGGCGGTTCATTCCCGGCGGATTTGAAACCGTCTCTTACCCATCCCTATGACGAGGCAAAGGCATCGTACCGTTCGGCGGCAATGGCGAGGGCGAGCGAGACGTCCTCCGCGAGTAGGTAGCGCCGCGACACCAGTTCCTCGGCGGCAGTGCGGACGTGGGCGAGGTAATCGTCACGGTCGCGATAGCGCTCGGCGCGGGAGGGGCGCGGATCGCAGGTGCGCTGCCGCTCCTCGGCAGTAGCGGCGAAGGGAATCGTCGCGCCAATCATGATGATGATCTGGCCGGCGCCGCCCGTCGTCATGTGGCGTGGGTTCCAGCCGGTATAAGTCGCGACCGGCACGGCGATGTCCGGCATGCGGATGCCGCCGATTTCGTTGCCGTCCGCGTCCACCGCCGCCACGACCGACGGATAGCGCGCGCCTTCGACGGGCGGATACTGCCCGATGCCCCGCGCGGCGTCCGGGCCGAGGTCGACGCGATGCACCGTCGGGAGCCGCTCGGCGTCCGGGAGCGTGACGCCGGGGATGGCGCGATAGGTGGCATAGACTGCGGGCGCGGCGACGGCGGTCTGGTCGGCGAGGCGAGGAAAGACGCTTGGCGGCGGCGCGACGCCGTCTGTCACCCAACCATCGAGGTTGATGAGCGCGGCACGTAGTAGCGGCGCGTAATCGACTGCATTGAAGCCATGTACGGCCCGCGCGCCGGTGTTCGTGTCCATGTCGACCAGCGGCACCACGCCGAGGCCATGCTGCGTGCTGGCAAAGAGATAGATGCGCGCCTCTTCCGGCGGCTCGACATCGCGCGTCCCGGTGATGTCCGTATGGATGAGCGAGGCATCGCCGCGCCAGTACTCGGCGGCGGTGTTCGTCTGGATCACTTTCGGCAGGCCGCCGAGAGCGCGCTGCCGCCGCATCAGGCCATCCGTCGCGCCCGTCAGCGCGTCCGTCTGCTCCTCGTCGGTGAAGGGCATCCGGTGGCCGAAAATCTGCGCGTGCATTTCCGAGGGTTGCCCGTAGCGGTGGTTGAACTCGCCGCGCCGCGCCCCCGCGACATGGATATGGACGCCGTCGAAGACCTGCCGCCCGACTTCGTCCACATTGAGGCCGAGGTGGAGGAAGTGGCGCAGGAGCCGCCCGCTCTGCGACATCCCGAAGGCATAGGTTTTCTCAATCCGGCCCGCGCACGGGTTGTCCGTCGCATCGCTGTGGCGGAGGAAGGAAACGGTATCGCGTACCGCGAGCAAGCCCGCGCCGACGACCGGGCAGCGGCGCGTCCGGTAGATGAGTTCGTAGACCTTGCCGGGCTGGAACTGCGTGCCGAGCCAGAGATGCGTGTCGTCCGATGTCGGTTCCGTGCCGCCATAGGCGAATCGCCACTGATCGCGCGGGATCGTCGTGCGCGGGCCGTCCGGCCAGTCGCGGACGGTCAAGGTCGCGGCGGCGTCGTTCACGTCGGCGGCGGGATAGGGCTGATGGATGCGGTCGGCGAGCAGCTTATTGTACGAGCGCGCGTCCGGCTGGAACTGGAGGAGGATCTGCCCCGCCAGCGGTTGCCCGGCTTCGTCCACTGCCTCGGGCGCGTCGAGGCCCATCAGCGCAGCGCTTTTGATAACGTCCCACTGCCAGCCGCACCAGGCGAGCGTCCAGCCACGCCGGAGCAGGAAGCCGTCACCCGGATCGATCTGTTCGGTCGGCACGAGCGTCGGCGCGGCGTGGTTGAACATGCGCGGCACGAGTTTGCGCCCCCGGTTCAGCACCTCAAAGAGCACGCACCGGTTCGCTTTCGCGGGGTCAACGGGTTGCAGTAGCGAGAAGTCGGCGGAGAATTCCACCCGCCCGTCCGCGTCCCGCGCCACCTTGTCCAGATCGACAATCAGCGCGTTCGCCGGGTGCGCGGGATCGACCGCGAAGTGGATCGTCCCGTCGATTCGCTCGTATGCCCCCGCCGCCCCGAACGCCACCCCATCCGCATACGCCCCGCGCGCCCGAATCTCCAACCGCGTGACCGCCATGATTGACTCCTGCCGAATGACGAGTGCTCCATGCCCACATAGCCCTATCTCAGTAGCCGGTACGTTCCTCGTTCTGTTCGTTCCAAGTCATTATAGGTAACGTCGTGATGATTCGGAGCGTTGGTAGTGGCTCAGTTTGAATCCTTCTGTGCCTTGCGGTCAAGCAGGGCGGCAATCTCGGTGATCGTCCACTGGTGGTCAGCGATGCCCGCGCTCATGGCCGGGGTCTTTCCCGCGAGTGCCATGTGC
>JBPCMC010000292.1:0-5188 GCA_051002645.1 Thermomicrobiales bacterium | reverse complement strand
GCGCGAACGACCCGGTCTTCATCCTCGATGAGGTGGACAAGATCGGCTCGGACTGGCGCGGCGACCCGTCGTCGGCGCTGCTGGAAGTGCTCGACCCCGAGCAGAACAGCACCTTCCGCGACCATTACCTCGACGTGGAGTTCGACCTGAGCAAGGTGCTCTTTATCGCTACCGCGAACGTCATGGATACCATCCCGGCGCCGCTGCGGGACCGGATGGAGATCATCGAACTGGCGGGCTACAGCGAGGAAGATAAGCTGCACATCGCTAAGCGTCACTTGCTGCCGAAGCAGATCGAATCGAACGGTCTGCGCAAGGAAGAAATCTCCCTCACCGATCCGGCGATTCGCACCGTCATTGCCGGGTACACGCGGGAGGCGGGCGTCCGCAATCTCGAACGCGAGTTGGGGGCAATCGCCCGCAAGGTGGCGACCGAGGTCGCGGGGGGCTCGAAGCGCGGCGCGAAGAAGGTGGTTGGCCCGACCCAGGTGAAGCACTACCTCGGTCGGCCCCGCTTCCAGCGCGAGGAGATCCGCGAGCGGACGAAGATGCCGGGTGTGGCGACGGGTCTCGCCGTCACGGCGGTCGGCGGCGACATCATGTTCTTCGAGGCGACCAAGATGCCGGGCAAGGGCAACCTGCTCATCACCGGTCAACTCGGCGACGTGATGAAGGAGTCTGTGCAGGCGGCGATGTCCTACGTCCGCGCGCGGGCAGTCGGCCTCGGCATCGACCCGAAGGTCTTCGCGGAGAGCGACATCCACGTCCACGTCCCGGCGGGTGCGGTGCCGAAGGATGGGCCCTCGGCGGGTATCACGCTGGCGACGGCGATCACCTCACTCCTCACGGGCGTGCCGGTGCGGGACGACCTCGCCATGACGGGCGAGATCACGCTGCGCGGTCAGGTGCTGCCGATCGGCGGCGTCAAGGACAAGGTGCTCGCCGCGCGGCGGGCGGGCCTGACGACCGTTATCCTCCCCAAACAGAACGAAGGCGACCTCGACGATCTGCCGAAGGAGGCGCGCAAGGCGATGCACTTCGTGCTCGCCGCGCACATCGACGACGTACTCAAGAATGCGCTCGAAAAGCCGATCGTCCCCGGCGTGCCGATCGACGAGGATCTGCTCGATACGTCCGCCCCAGCTGTCTCCGCCCGAAAGCCGGAGATGGTCGCCGTCGTCGCATAGATTTGACCTCGCACATTGAATCAGGCCGGGTAGATTTCCCACCCGGCCTGATCCATGATCGCCGCTATGGGTATGACACGCTCACGCCCATTGCCCATGTGCGGATCGTGCCGTCGGCACAGTTGAGCGCCCCTTTGCCATCCGCCCTCCCGCTCAACTCTCCGTTTATTTCCGGGCTGATGTCTTTGGCCGACCAAGTTATGCTGAATCCAAGATGACTGATTTCTCGATACCGGGAACTATTCTCATAATAAGGTGAGTCGACGCGCGCAATTTGCCACTGCTCATAATGCTGTTGGTGCTGAGCGATGAAGTACGCGAGCACAGAGTCAATATCGTCGGAATGGAAGCCGGTGAAATTGGAAGGTGTGAAACCTTCACTGAAGCCATCGAACTGATCCAACCCTCGACTAAAGAAGGTCGCGAGTTGTTGTTGGTCACCATGATTGAAGGCATCAACGAATGCGATGATCCGACGGGTAACGAATTCCTCTGAACAACTCGCCGGGCGGGGTGGGGAGGGCACTACGAGCGAAGCCGCTTGTGGATTCGCTTGAGAAGGGGTGACGCTCGTCGTAAGGATCGCTTGCTGCACTTGTGTGACGGTGGGTGCGGGGGGCGCATCGCTCTTGCGCCCCCCATTGCAAGCCACGAGTGTGAGCGCCACGACGATGGAGATAATTCGCAGGGCACGCTTCATCGTAGAATCCGCCTGTTACTACTGATTGGGCGCCGCATCGTTGCGATACCGGCGCTCTGCCGATACGAGTGCCGACTTTCAGTCCGCGACGGAGAGCGCGCCACGGCGGACAGCGGCGGAGACGAGGGCGCGGAAAGGCGCTTCATGCTCCGGGCGCTTGGCGAACATCGCTTCCGGGTGCCACTGCATGCCGAGGACGAAGGAATGTTCCGGCATCTCGACCGCTTCGACGAGACCGTCCGGCGTCGTGCCGCAAGCGACGAGTCCCGCGCCGATCTCCTTAATACCCTGATGGTGGAAGGAATTCGTGCCCACCCCGCTCATGCCGTAGACAGCGGCGAGCAGACCCGTCGCGGCGACGGTATGCGCTGTCCCTTCGGAACCGGCGCCTTCCGGTTGCTTGTGCGATTCCGCGCCCGGCATCTCGGTCGGGACATCCTGCCAGAGCGTGCCGCCGCAGAAGACATTGAGCACCTGAATACCGCGGCAGATGCAGAGCACGGGCAGATCAATGGCGAAGGCGGCTTCCAGAAGCGCGTCCTCCCATGCATCGCGCTCGTCGCTGATGCCGTACGTCTTCTCGTGCTGCGGGCCGGTGTCGCGGTAGCGGGAGGGGCGGATGTCGCCGCCGCCGCTGAGGAGTAGCGCGTCGAGCCGGGCGACGATCTGCGCCGCCGATGACGGGTCGGTCGGCGGCAGCACGACCGGGATGCCACCGGCGGTCTCCACCGCGCTCGTGTAGGTGTTCGTCATGCGGTAGATCGTCACATCCCCGAACGCGGGGCTGGCCTCCGGGTTCGGCGATGGCGTGATGCCGATGATCGGTCGCGTGCTCTGCATCGTCTTCGTTCCCCTTCCGATAGCGCGGCGTGTCAGTTTCGTGTTAACCATAGCATGACAGAGCCCCCTTCGCCCGTCAATCCGGGACGAAACCATTTGAACCGCAGAGACGCAGAGGACGCAGAGAGCGCAGCGGGAAAGAGAATTGAAGATGCGGTCTCAATCTTCTCTTTAGTATTTCTCTGTGTCCTCTGTGTCCTCTGCGTCTCTGCGGTTCTCCCCGGTTTCTCCCGGTTTTTGGTATACTGTCCACAGGTGTTCGTACGCTGCGTGCTGGAAGGAATGCGTCGTGAGTATCCGTTCCCGCTCGACCGCCGAGCCTGTGACGCGCCTGATCGAAGAGTTGGGGCGGCTGCCGGGCATCGGGCCGAAATCGGCGTCGCGCCTCGCCTATCACCTGCTCAAAGCGCCGAAGCAGCAGGCGCTCGCGCTCGCGGAGGCGGTCATCGAGGTGAAGGAGCGGGTACGCTTTTGCTCCGAGTGCTACAACCTGACCGAGCACGACCCCTGCGATTTCTGCACCGATCCGGGCCGGGATCGTTCGATGATCTGCGTCGTCGAGGAACCACTTGACCTCGTCGCATTGGAGCGGACGGGCGAGTTTCACGGCCTCTACCATGTGCTGCACGGGGCGATCAACCCGATCGAGGGGATCGGGCCGGATCAGTTGCGCGTGCGCGAACTCTTCGTTCGCCTCCAACGACCCGATGTAAAAGAAGTGATTCTCGCCATGAATCCGAACACGAACGGCGAGGCGACGGCGATGTACCTCTTCCGCGCCATCAACCCGCTCGGTATCCGCGTCACGCGCCCGGCGAGCGGCCTGCCCGTCGGCGGCGACCTCGAATACGCCGATCAGGTGACGCTCGGTCGCGCCCTCTCTGGTCGCCGCGAACTGTGAATCGCGCACGATATATAGTGCCCGAGGGTGAGAGCGGTATGAGCGCATCCGAGACGCCATTCGATCCAACCGCGCCGGGGCAGGATGCGCCACAGGAGCCAGATGTCGCCGCACCCGTCGTACCCCCGCCGCGCCGTCGCCGTGACCGGATGATCCATGCGGAAGCGGAGTTGACGCTCGGTGACTTCACGCCCACTGGTGTGACGATGGCCACGTATGGCGAGCGCACGATTCCGGTGGAGAAGGGCATTCCCGGCGAGCGCGTGCATGCGGCGATCACGACGCTGAAAGGGCGCAAAGGCTGGACGCGCGCGACGGTCACGCAGGTGCTCGATGCGTCACCCGACCGTATTGAAGCCCTGTGCCCCTATTTCCGCGAGCACGACTGCGGCGGCTGTGAGTGGCAGCACATGGAGTACGCCGCTCAGCTGGCGACCAAGCGGGAGATCGTGGCGGGATTGATGCGCGCGGTGGGCATCGACCATCCGCCCGATGCCGTGTACGCGCTGGACGAGCCGTGGCGGTACCGCCACTCCGCCGCCATCGCGCTGGCGAAGGGGGCGGGCTTTCGCAAGCGCCGCCGCCAGAGCGTTATCGCCATCGACGACTGCCCAATCAGCCATCCCGCCATCTCCGGCCTACTGGTGACGCTCAACGACTGGTATGCCGATAGCGTCTTTCCCGATCTGCGCGGCAAGGCATGGGTCGAGGTGAAGGTGGTCGGCGCGCCGGATGCGCCGCTGCTGCAACTGGTCATCGGCGGCATCGGCGGCATGGACTTGCCGAATCGCCCGGAACTGCACCCGCTGGCGGACAAACTGGCGGCGCTGCCGGAAGTTGCCAGCGTCACGTATAAGCATCCATCCGGTGAGACGCGCCCCTATCACGGCCCGGTAGCGAGTGTTGTCACCGTCAGTGGCGAGCCGTTCGTGCTGCCGGCGGGCTCATTCTTCCAGACGAATCTCGCGCTCCTGCCGCGCCTGATCGCGCAGATCGAGGAGTTGATCGCGCTCGGCCCTGACGACACCGCCGCCGACATCTACTGCGGCGCGGGCCTCTTCACGATGTTCCTCGCGCGCCGGGCCGGGCGCGTGGTGGCGATTGAAGTTGACCCGGCGGCCATCGCGGCGGCGCGGGAGACTGCCGAAATGTGGGGTCTGACGAACATCGACTTCTTCGCCAAACCCGCCGAGAAAGCGATGGATGTATTGCCGGACCTCGCTCTTGCCCTCGTCGATCCGCCGCGCTCCGGTCTGGACGTGCGCGTAACGGACGCGATCATTGCCAAGCGGCCCCGGCAGTTCGTCTATGTGTCGTGCAATCCCATCACGCTCGCCCGCGACCTGGCACTGTTCGTCGCGGCAGGATACACCCTCCGCACGCTCGAACTCTTCGATTTCTTCCCACAGACCTCTCACGTCGAATCGCTGGCATACCTGACCGCAGAGGAATACTGAACCGGCAAAAAAACGAAGAAGGCAAAAAGGGGGAAAAAAAAAAACACCTTCCCCCCCTTCCTTTCTTACCTTTGATCTCTGTGGTTTCCTCCCCCGCGGTGGG
>JBPCMC010000291.1:0-3590 GCA_051002645.1 Thermomicrobiales bacterium | reverse complement strand
CAGCGTGCGTCGCACGCTAGCGCGCCAGCGGCCGTGCGCTCAACGGCACGCGGCAGACCCAGACCTCGCACATCGCGTGCATCATCACGTACGGCACCGTTGAGCCATAGGTCGGCTCGCCGAACTTGTGGCCCAACTCCGCGCCGAGGACGATCAAATCCGCGCCGCGCTGGACGGCCTCGTCAACGATCGCCGCACCGACCGACCGCGCCTGCAACACGTCGTAGGTCGCGCGCAGGCCGCGTTCCCGCGCCGTCTTTTCGGCGGCGAGCAGCACGCGCTCGCCGCGTTCCAGTTCCTCGGGCAGATCGGCGTCCACCGGTAACTGCTGCCCGACTTCGACGACATAGACGACCGCGACATGCGTGCGATCCCGCTTGCTGATCGTCGCCGCGAGGTCGAGGATGATCGGATCGACCACGCCGCCATTGATGGCGACGACGAGTTGCCGGTGCAGGCGGATCTGATGCTGACTCGGCACGACGTTCAGACTCCTCCGGTAATGCGGACGTGCAAGCCTCGGCAGAGTATATGCCTGTGTGTACCCGACGGCAATCTCACTGACCGAGCGCGAGGCGAGCCGCGAGTCGTTCGGGCAACCCGGCGGCGCGAATCTTCTCCTGCGTGCGCTCAATCGCGTACGGCACACGTTTCCACGTCGCCGTCGCCGCATCCGGGTCGTACCATAGGTATGCGGCACGCGGGTCACGATCGCGCGGCTGGCCAACGCTGCCGGGATTGATGATGGAGCGCGCACCACTGATCGCGAACGGCACGTCGTTCATCACCGGGAGCCGCCGCGTCGAGTCGCCATCCTGCACATAGCACGCCGCGACATGGGTATGCCCGACGAAGCAGCACAGCCCCGTGAACGACGCGAAGGCGTCGTGCGCGTCGATCACCGAGAGGATGTACGTCCAGATCGGGTCCACCGGGCTGCCGTGGGCGAGCGTCACGCCCTCCCCTTCGATGATGGACGGCAGCGAGCGCAGGTACTGCACATCGGCGGCGGAGAGTTGCGCGCGGGTCCACGCGGCGGCGGCGGCGGCATTCGGGTTGAAATTCTCGACAACGGCGGGGTCGAAGACGGCATAGTCGTGATTGCCGGAGAGCACGATCTCGCAATGATCGCGCACCCAGGCGAGACAGGCGGCAGGCTCGGGTCCGTAGCCGACGCTGTCACCGAGGCACCAGACGCGGTCATGGGCGCCCGCGTCCGCGAGGACCGCATCAAGCGCATCACGATTACCGTGTATGTCCGTCACGATCAGTACCCGTGACATCGGTATTCCTTCGGTGCCAGCCGATCAACCATCGGCGCAGTCTCGCACGCCGCATTCCACCAAACAAGCGCGGCCGCCCGCCTATGGTATACTCTCCACCGCGTCGCGGCTTGCGCCGCGTAGTTATTGTGCATCAGGAGCGGGAATCGCATGGGGTTGTTGCGCAGCGTCGTGGACACCGTGATCGGCAACATGTCGCCGGAAGAACGCGTGGAAGCGATCCACGAGGTTTCGGCGCGGGCGATTGAGTTGATGACGCCGGACGAACGACGCGACTTGACGCACCGCATCCTCACCGACCTGCTCGGCTCACTCACGGGCGCGGAGCGGCAGGCGCTCGCCACGCATCTGGGCGCATTGCCGCTGCCCGCCACGCAGGAGTGATCGGATGAACGACGTGGACAATCTGACCGCCGATTCATTTGACACGGACGAGATTGCCAGCGCCATCGAGGATGCCGGCGCGTGGAACGAGCCTGCCTCCACACCGCGTCAGGGCGGCGGGTTCTGGTGGCTGCTCCTCCTGCTCGTGATCGTCTTCGGCTACCTGAGCGCCGCCCGCCGCGCCTCGCTCGGCCGCTTCGCGGAGCAGGTCACGGACATCATCCACGATTTTCGCGGCTACGACCCCGAATTTTGACGACGGTTTCGCGTCGATCAGCGACGCGAATGCCTTCGTAGGGGTGGTTCGTGAACCGCCCTCCGCTGCCCATACTGATGCTTCGACGGATGGCTACGAATATATGCAGGCCGGGGAGGGCGGTTCACGAACCGCCCCTACGGATGGACGGTAAGACAGCATCTTCGTGCTTACCTGAACCGCATTGGGCTAAAGGCTGCCACCCTGCGTTAATCTCCCGGTGTCGCGGCGCGCTCACGATCCGCAGGGCTTTTGCTGCCGCTCATGCCGAACTTCGTTGCGCCGCGGCCATCGCAGCCGCTGGCGAGGCCGCAGGCGTAGCAGCAAACTTTGACCTTGCGGCCGGTGCCGTGCGGACACGGCGCATTGCGGCCGACCTTGCCGCCGTTCGCACTCGCTTTGTTCTTCTTGCGCGGGCCGCCGCTCTCTTCTTCCTCGCGGTTCGTCGTCGCGTTGGCGAAGACGTTCTCCGCAGGCAGTTGCTGAACGAGCGTCACCTGGAAGATCGTGTGCGCGATGTCGTGCATGATGTTGTGCTGGAGTTGCTGGAACATCTGGTAGCCTTCGGTCTTGAAGGAGACGAGCGGGTCGCGCTGGCCGTATGCCTGCAAGCCGATACCGACGCGCAAATCCTCGATCGCGGTGAGATATTCCACCCAGAGCGTGTCGATGATGCGGATCATCACCACCCGCTCCAACTGGCGCATGTTCTCGCTGCCCAGTTCCGCTTCCTTCGCCTCGTACGCCTCTTCCATCAGGGCGACGAGGTCTTCCTTCAACCCGTTGATGTCGCGCGTATCCGGCTCGAAGTCGGGCGGGAGCGGGAGGATGCCGGAGAGCGCCTTCAGCAGTCCCTCAACGTCGAAATCCTGCTCATTCGTGCCGTTGTGCGTATCGACGGCATCCTCAATCGTGCTTTGCAGCGCGTCGAGGATGGCCTCCTTCATGTCCTCGCCCTGGACAATCCGGGTGCGATCCTCGTAAATCTTCTCGCGCTGCTTGTTGACGACATCGTCGTATTCCACGACGTGCTTGCGGAGGTCGAAGTTGTACCCCTCCACCTTCGTCTGCGCGCTCTCGATGGAGCGAGAAATTAGGCCGGACTCGATCGGCGTCTTATCGTCCACGCCGAGTTTGTCCATCATCCCCGCGATGCGCTCGGAACCGAAGCGACGCATCAGGTCGTCTTCCAGCGAGACATAGAAGCGAGAGGAGCCGAGATCGCCCTGCCGACCGGCGCGACCGCGCAGCTGGTTATCGATTCGGCGCGCCTCGTGCCGTTCCGTGCCGATGATGTGCAGGCCGCCGAGCTCGCGCACGCCCTCGCCGAGCTTGATGTCGGTGCCGCGACCGGCCATGTTCGTCGCAATCGTGACCGCGCCCTTTTCGCCCGCATCCACGATGATTTCCGCCTCGCGCTCGTGATACTTGGCGTTCAGGACCGTATGCGGGATGCCCTGACGGGTGAGGAGTTCGCTGAGGTATTCGCTCTTCTCGACGGAGACGGTACCGACCAGGACCGGCTGGCCCTTCTCCTGTCGCTCCTTGATCTCATCGGCGACGGCATCGAACTTGGCCACTTCGGTCTTGAAGACGTAGTCGGCCTGGTCCTCGCGGATCATCGGCTGGTTGGTCGGGATCGTCACCACTTCGAGTTTGTAGATCTT
>JBPCMC010000290.1:0-8265 GCA_051002645.1 Thermomicrobiales bacterium | reverse complement strand
ACGGCGCCGGATGCGGTGGCATCTGCCGCAGATCAATGCGCCGAGTTGGTATGATCGCTGGCATGAGGCGCAATCCTTGTCCGCACTTTGTCAAACTGTCCGCCCCTGAACCCCACCGGGGAAGGGGAGCAATGCGACATAGCATGGCTGTTGACAATACGCCACGATAATTCGCGTCAGTCACCCCTTCCCCCGTGGGGAAGGGGCCGGGGGTTAGGGCTCTTTATGCCGTGACGCTCGCCGTGGTGACCCAATGCGGGTTGTTGATCGTGCCGTCGAAACTGCCGGTCGTCTTCCAGCCTTCGACCGCGCCCGTTGTCGCGCCCTCGATGGCGGCGGCGCGGGCACGTAGGGCGTCCATCTCTTCGTCGCTCATTGGCGTGAAGGTGTCGCCGACGCGGAGCGCCTGCTCCAGATCGCGCGCGTTCTCGCAGCCGGTGATGACGACCGAGGTTGGCAGCGTGAGGGCGTAGCGCAGGCACTCCTCCGCCGTCAGCGTGCCATCTTTCGGCAGGCGGCCGGAGGCGAGCGGCTTCATGCCGAGTACGCCGATATTCCGCTCGACGAGCACGGGCAGCACCTGCGCCTCGAAGGAGCGGTAGTGGTAGTCCATCACATTGAGCGGCATCTGCACGGTGTCGAACGCAAAACCCTGTTCGAGCATCTTGCGATGGATCGCCGGGTCTTTGTGACCGGTGAAGCCGATGTAGCGGATTTCGCCCGCCTGCCGCGCCGCGACGAGCGCCTCCATCGCGCCGTTCGGGGCGAAGACGCGCTCCGGGTCGTCCGGGCGGATCATCTCATGCAATTGGATCAAGTCGATCATGTCCGTCTGGAGCCTTTCGAGGCATTGCTCGATCTGCCCGGCCGCCGCCTCGCGCGTGTGGCCGTCGATCTTCGTCATCAAAAAGACGCGCGCGCGGTAGCCGCCGCGCAGGGCGTGGCCCATCTTTACCTCGGCTTGCCCGGCGTGGTAGTCCCAGCAGTTGTCCATGAAGGTGATCCCGCCGTCGATGGCGCCGTGGATCAGCCGCGTCGTCTCCGCCGGGTCCTGCGGCCGCGCCACATGCGCCCCGCCCAGCCCGATCGCACTCACCCGCTCGCCCGTCTTGCCCAATGTCCGGTACTGCATGACGACCCTCCCGAAAACGACTGAACCGCAGAGACGCAGAGAACGCAGAGAGAATAGAGAAATAGGCGACGAGGTTCAATGCCTCATCCTCGGTTTCTCGCCGGTACCTTTTATCTTCTCCTCCGCAGCCTCTGCGTTCTCTGCCGGGCGCCCTCTGGGCAGCATGCGGTTCAGTTGGTTTCGCCTGTGGTCAGATAGTGCGTCAGTGGGTCGCGGTCGAGGTGTGCAATGCCGAGGTCAGCGGGGGTGCGGGTGGCGGCGCGGAGGTCCTGGCCTGTGACTGCCGCGCCGAGGTCCGTGAGCGCCGACATGACAGGGGTGGGCACATCAAATTGTGTGCCGAGGGCGCTCCAGGTCGCGATGCCATATGGGATGTCCTCGGTCAGCCAGCGCGTGTCGAGCGAGCCGGGAGCGCGCAGTTGCGTGAGCATCCGGCTGCCATTGATCGTCGCCCACAGGTCGCCGTGCGGGCCGAATCCCGCCTGCCAGTAGGTCTCCTCCACCGGATCGAGCGTCAGGCCCAGTCGCGCCCCGATCGCCAGCCGCTCGGCGTCCACTGCCTTGATCGCGCGGACGACGCCGGGCGTCACACCCTCCTCGTAGAAGTAGAAGTCGCCCCGTGCATACTCGACCCGCCCCGCATTGAGGAGCACCCCAGCGGGGTGAAGGATCGGATTGCCCGCCGAGAGACCGCAGGCGACGATGTGCGGATAGGCGCGCACGCCGGGGAAGACATCGGCGAGCAGCTCCAGCAGGCGATCGTTCCCCCGCGCGGGGAAGGCGGCGACACCGATGCCGGAGACGACGCCCCAGATGTGCGCGTGGTCCGGGCCGAGTTTGCGGCAGACGTAGGGTGCGGTGTCCGCCTCCGCGAAGATGACGCCGTCTGCGGTACCCGCCGTCCGTGCCGCCTCCGCGAAGGCGAGCGCGCCCATATTGCCGGGCGTCAGGACGATGACATGCCCCGGCCGCAGGTGCGGCACACAGGCGGCGGCGAAGGCGCGATGCGCGTATGACGGCACGGGGACGAGCACGAGATCGTTCGCGGCGAGCGCTTCGCCGATGTCCGTCGTGACATGGTGGAGGCGCGCCATCCCCTGCTCCGCGACGCCCGTGAGGCGGATCGCCCCGTCGTGCAGCGGCGCGAGCGTGCCCGCATGGGCGGGAATCTCCCAGAGCGTCACCGCGAAGCCGCGCAACTGGAGGTTCGCCGCCAGCGAGAACCCTGTATTCCCCCCGCCCAGCACCGCCACCCGCCGCTCAGCCATCAGTCCCTCCGATACGGAAAACGATTGAACCGCAGAGACGCAGAGAAATACAGAGGGGAGAAAGAGAACGGCATAACGCTGCCGTTCGTTTTCTTCAAATTCCAGAATGCATTCTCTGCGTCCTCCGCGTTCTCTGCGTCTCTGCGGTTCATTTGGTTTCCTTATACGCCGAGGCGAGGGCGGGGAAGAGGGCGCAGTAGGCGCGGCGGGCGGTCATGAAGGCATCGAGGAGATAGGATTCGTTCGGCGCGTGGACCTGGTCGCCCGGCATCCCCCAGGAGAAGAAGACCATGTCCGCGCCGAGCGTCGTTTGCAGCGTTTCCGCAATCGGCAGGGTGCCGCCGAGCCGGATGACGAGCGGTTCCTTGCCGTAGAGGTCCGCGAGGACGCCCCGCGCCGCCTGCAGCGCCGGATGATCCAGCCGGATGCTGAATGGACGCGCCGCGCCGGGGAAGCGCCGGACGGTGGCCGTCGCACCGGGCGGGCAATGCGCCGCGACATGCGCTTCGATGGCGTCCAGCACGTCGCCGGGCTCCTGATTCGGCACGAGGCGGCAGGTGATCTTCGCGTGCGCCTCCGCCGGTGTGACGGTTTTCAGTCCCTCGCCGGTGAAGCCGCCCCAGATGCCGTTCAGGTCGAGTGTCGGGCGCGCGCCGCGTCGCTCGTTCACAGTGTAGCCCGGCTCGCCCCAGAGGGCGGGGAGGGCCAACTCCGCGCGGTATTCCTCGTCGTCAAATGGCACGGCGGCGATCTGCGTCCGTTCCTCCTCCGTCAGCGCGCGGACGGGCTCATAGAAGCCCGTGACGGTGACGCGGCCCGCGTCGTCGTGCATCGTCGTGACGAGGCGGGCGAGCGCCTCGACCGCATTCGGCGTCGCCGCCCCGTGCTGGCCGGAATGGAGGTCTGTGTTGGCGGTGCGCAGGTCGATCTGGCAGGCGGCGATTCCCTTCGAACTGACCGTCAAGGACGGGGTATCCGGCCCCCACATGCCGCCGTCCGCCGAGAGCGTGAAATCGGCATCGAGCAGGGCGGCGTTGTCGCGGACGAACTGATGCAGGTTCGGCGAGCCGATTTCCTCCTCGCCCTCGAACATGCACTTCAGGCCGATTGGCAGGCTGCCGTGGACGGCGAGATACGCCTCGATCCCCTTGATCGCCGCGAACATATTGCCCTTATCGTCCGCCGCGCCGCGCGCGTAAAGGCGGCCGTCGCGGATCGTCGGCTCGAAGGGGGCCGTCTCCCAGAGATCGAGCGGGTCGGGCGGTTGGACATCGTAATGGCCGTAGAGGATGGCGGTCGGCGCGCCCTCCGGCGCGGCCCAGGCGCCGTAGACGACCGGGTTGCCGTTCGTCGGCAGCAGCGCGACATCCCGCGCGCCGAGCGCCCGCAACTGGTCCGCCACCCACTCCGCCGCGCGGCGCATGTCGTCGCGGTATTCCGGCAGGCTGCTGATGCTCGGGATGCGCAGCAGCGTCTTCAGTTCTTCCAATTGCCAGGCATCGTGTTCGCGTAGATAGGCGTCGCAGGCGGTGTCGCTCATTGCTTCCTCCGAATATGCCGTGGATGGTCGGCAGGAAAAGGTCAGTGCTGTGCGGGTGAGCGTATCACGGGCGCGGGAGGCGGGCAACGCGGGGAACCTCACCCCCCGGCCCCTCGCCATCGCAAGGGAGAGGGGCCGGGGGGTGAGGTTCTCAAGCGGGTCGCAGAACGCATACACCCTGTCATCATGCCGCCCCATCGAGTGTTATCATGGGATGGTGCGCAACGGAGCGCGCGAGCGAGCAGCACGATAGGGAGTCAGCAATGACCACAACCGCCAATCCGACCACCGCACCAACGACCGGGGCCGCGACCGCGCCGCACACGAAGGCGCAGACGCCGACGCGCCGCCAGTACGTCCGCTTCGCCTTCTATCGCGTCGACCCGGCATGGCGTCGGCTGCCGGAGGAGGAGAAGGAGCGCGGCTACGCCGAGCTCCTCGCCGTGATCGACGAGACGACGCCGATGATGCTGGTCCGCTCCTACTCGTGCATCGGGCTGCGCAGCGACGCCGATTTCCTCCTCTGGCAGGTCTCGTACGATCTCGATGACTTCCAGGCGTTCGCGGTCAAATTGAACCGGACTGCCTTCGGTCGCTATCTGACGACGCCGTACGCCTACCTCTCGATGACGCGCCGCTCGCAGTACGTTGACCCGAAGGATCGCGAGAGCGAGTCGAACCGGCTGACGATCGAACCGGGGGCGCGCAAATACCTCTTCGTCTATCCCTTCGTCAAGACGCGCCAGTGGTTCGCCCTCTCGCTCGACGAGCGGCAGGCGATGATGCGCGAGCATATCGAGATCGGGCAGGGTTACCCGTCGGTGAAACTGAATACCACCTATTCCTTCGGCCTCGACGATCAGGAATGGGTTGTCGCCTTCGAGAGTGACTACCCGCAGGACTTCCTCGACCTCGTCGCCGCCCTGCGGGAGACGAAGGCGAGCGCGTACACCCTGCGCGACACCCCGATGATGACCTGCCGCGCCCTCGACATCCGCGACATCCTCCCGCAGTTGGGGTAACAGTTCGGAGTTCGAAGTTCGAACCTCTCCCACGGCATCATTCTTGCAACGTAGCCTCCCGATTGATCGGGCGCGCCGGAGCGGGAATAGAGCGTGGCGTGCTCGTGGTGGGGGAGGGACGTAGCGAGTGGTACCAACGCTGGCAACGAATGTTGCGGGGCTCGATGAAATTCTTGGCGGGGGCATCCCGCTTCGCTCCATGACATTGATCCTCGGCACGCCGGGGGCGGGGAAGACGATCCTCGCCGAGCAGATCGCCGTTCATCGGGCGCGGGAGGGCGAGCGCGTCCTGATCCTGACGGCGCTCTCCGAGTCGCACGAGCAACTGCTCACCTCGCTCCGTCAGTTCTCCTTCTTCGATGAGGCCCTGGTCGGCGACCGAATCCGCTTCCTTAGCATCCAGACCTTGCTGCAAGAGGGGCTGGAGGCGACGGCCGATGCGATTGTGCAGATGGTTCGCACGCATGAGGCATCGTTCGTTGTCCTCGATGGCTTCCGGGGCGTCGCGGGCTTCGCGAGCGGCGAGCGCGATGTGCGACTCTTCCTCTATGAAGTGCGCACGCGCCTCGCATTGCTGGAAGTGACCTCGCTGGTGACGCTCGAAGCATCGCCGCACCAGGAGAGCGATTCCGGCGCCCTGGCCGTGGCGGACGGTATCATCAAGATGCACAACATGCTCTGGGGCGTGCGGCATCGCCGCCATCTCGAGGTGCAGAAGCTCCGCGCGATGAACCCGCTCAACGGCCTGCATACGATCACAATCACCGAGCACGGTATCACCTGCTACCCGCGCCACGAGGCCGTTTACCGGACGGCGAATTACGCCGTCGGCACGGATCGCGCCAGCCTCGGCCTGCCCGAATTGGACGAGATGCTGCGCGGCGGTTTGAATCGCGGGACGGTAACCTTCCTCGCGGGCACTCCCGGGGCCGGGAAGACCCTCACCGGACTCCATTACATCATGGCGGGCATGGCGATGGGCGAGCCGGCATCGTTCGTCTGCTTCAGCGAGAGCGAAGAGCAGTTGTACGTGAAGGCGGAGAGCTTCAACCTCGACCTGCGCGGCGCGGTCGCGCGTGGCACCATTTCACTGCTCTGCCTCGCGCCCGTCGAACTGGAAGTGGATATATTCGCGGCGATGCTGCGCGAGCGTGTCGAACGACTCGGCATTCGCCGCCTCGTCATTGACTCGAACGCGGCGGTGGAAGGGGCAATTCTTGAACCGAACCGCGCGGCAGGATTCTTTACCTCACTGATCAATTACCTGCGCGAGCGGGACGTGACTACGGTGATAACGCAGGAGAGCGATGCCTTCGCCGGCGGTATCGGTGAGTCCCTCGGCGCAGTCCTTGCGGACAACCTGATTCGGCTCCGGTCGATCGAGTATCGCAGCCAGTTGTATCGCATCCTCTCGATTCAGAAGATGCGCCAGAGCGGATTCGATCCGGGGCTGAGGGAGTTTCGCATCGATGACGGCAGCATCCGCGTGCTGCCGGTCGCGGAGAGCGGCATCGGCGTATTGAGCGGGATTGCCGCACAGGAGCGGCGCGAATCGCCCGTGATGCACCATGACGGGGGCGCATAAGATGGCGACGATCCTCGTCGTGGACGACGAACAGCCGGTCGTTGACCTGCTCACGGACATGCTGGAGGACGAGGGCCATACCGTCGTCCCCGCCTTTAACGGGCGCGTCGCGCTGGCGATTGTCGCGCAGCAGCAGCCCGATCTCGTCATCAGCGATGTGATGATGCCCTTTGTGGACGGCATTCAGTTGTGCCGGCGACTGCGCGAGGAGCACGACGCGCAGCGTCTGCCGATCATCCTGATGAGCGCCGCGCTGCCGCCGGACCTTTCCTCTTGCGGCGCGAATGCCTTCCTCGGCAAGCCGTTCGATATCGACCGTTTCGAGCTTCTGATCGCTCGTTACGTGGCCGATGTGCACGCGGCGCGGAACGGTTCATAATGCAGCCGCGCCTCTACAACACTGCCTCCCGGCAGATCGAACCCTTCGCGCCGCACGGTGAGACGGTCGGGCTCTACGTCTGCGGCGTGACGCCGTACGACACGACGCACATGGGGCACGCCTTCACCTATGTCGTCTTCGATACGCTTGCGCGTGTGCTGCGGCGCGCGGGCTGGCCCGTTACCTACGTGCAGAATGTCACGGACATCGACGACGACATCCTCAAACGCGCCCGCGAGACGGGCAAGCGGTGGGACGAACTCGGGCGCGAACAGACGGCGCAGTACGAGACGGATACGCGGGCACTCAACGTCGACCCGCCGACCCATTTCCTCCGCGCCACCGACGAGATCGACCAGATGATTCCGCTGATCGCGACGCTGATCGATAAGCGGCACGCCTATACGGCGGGCGGCAATGTCTACTTTTCTGTCGCCAGCGACCCGGAGTACGGCGCGCTCAGCCGGTACAGCCGGGACGAGATGGTAAAGATCGCCACAGAGCGCGGCGGCAAGGTGGATGACCCCAACAAGCGCGACCCGCTCGATTTCCTCCTCTGGCAAGGCGAGAGTCCGGGCGAACCGTCGTGGCCCTCCCCGTGGGGCAACGGGCGACCCGGCTGGCACATCGAGTGCTCGGCGATGGCGATGCACTTCCTCGGGCCGACCGTCGACATCCACGGCGGCGGCGCGGACTTGATCTTCCCGCACCACGAGAGCGAAATCGCCCAATCCGAGTGCGCGACGGATGTCCATCCGTTCGTGCGTGTCTGGATGCATACCGCGATGGTTCGCTATCAGGGCGAGAAGATGTCCAAGTCGCTCGGCAACATGGTCTTCGTCCGGGACGCATTGAAGCAGTATGACCCCGACGCGATCCGTCTCTACCTGCTCAACCACCACTACCGCACGCCGTGGGAGTACGAAGATGACGGCCCCGCCGCCTTCCTGCCCCTCGTGCGGCGGGCGAGAGAGGCGCTGGCCGCGCCCGGTGACGGCGACACGCCGCTCGATGCCGCGCCCGCCCGCGCCGATTTCGACCGGGCGCTGGAGAGCGACCTCGATACCCCCGCCGCGATTGCCGCCTTCCGCCGCTTGGTGACCACCGTCACGGAATCCCGCACTCACGCCCTCAGCGAATCACAAGCCGTCCTGCGAGGGATGGCGGAAACGCTCGGTCTGCGGTTGAGCGGGCGCGGCGCGTACGGGGAGCCCTAACCTGGATTATTCATAAAGTCATCTCGCAACGCGCGGGAGGTCATCTGATGCCACGAGACGAAACGTATGGCCCCTCAGTCCCTTGTGCAAGCCCCGATTCGGATGCCGCCGGTAGGGGAGGA
>JBPCMC010000289.1:0-11859 GCA_051002645.1 Thermomicrobiales bacterium | reverse complement strand
CGGTCAGCCCCTTGTCGATCTCGTCCGGCCAGTACGCGCCGACCGGGATGTCGAACTGATCCATCCAGACGCGCACGCCCGCCTGCACCAGCCGGTCGCGCACCTGCCGGGCGAAGGCGTCGTCCGTCCGCTGATAGGAGATGAAGATTTGCGACGGTTGGGCGGCCATGGGCTTTCCCCGCTTTCCAGCATCCGTGTGCGCGTAGCGGCAGGATACCAAGCGACGGGGATTGCGGAAAGAGTTGCCCTAACCCCCGCCCCCTTCCCCACCGGGGAAGGGGGAGAAATACACCGCAAGCGGTCACTCACTCCCAGCCGAACTGGCGGGTGAGGAAGCCGCTGCCGACGTGGAGGACAATGGGCGAGCCGTGTGGGCAGACGGTCGGGCTCTCCGTCGCGCCGAGACGGAGGAGGAGGTCGTGCATCGCGTCGAGGGAGAGGGGCAGGCCGCGCCGCAGGGCGGAACGGCAGGAGAGCGCGGTGCGGAGGCGGTCGCGCCAGGCGTCCGTGCCATCCTCCGCGCCGTCGTCCGCCTCCGCGAGGGCGTCGAGTAGCAGCGGGCCGAGGTCGCCGGCATCGGCGAGCGCGGGCGGCAGCGAGCGGAGCAGGAAGGTGTTGCGCCCCCACGCCTCGCACGCGATGCCGGCCACCGCGAGGTCCGCCGCCCGCTCCGTCAGGCGGCGCGCGTCGGCGGGCGAGAGGGCGAGGACGAGCGGTTCGACGCCATCCTCATGGTCGATTTCCTCTCCCGCCTGCTCCCGCAGATATTCGTAGATTACTCGCTCGTGCGCCCGGTGCTGGTCGATCAAAAAGAGCCCGTCCGCCCCCTCCGCGACGATCAACCGCCCCTCCAACTGCCCGACAATCCGCAGCGCCGGCAAATTGCTCTCCGGCACCGTCGTATCGGTCAATTGCGACAGCGGCCCCCAGTCGCGCAGCCCGCCAAGCGACAACACATCCTGCATTTCTCCCCCTCCCGGCGCGGGAGGGGGTTGGGGGGTGGGCAAAAACGAGAAATCCACATCGTCCGGCGGGAGCGCGGGCAGACGACCGAGCGTGGCGCGGGCCGCCTCCGCCAATGCCTCGCCGAGCGCGGCGACATGCAGGAGGCGCACCTCCGTCTTCGCGGGGTGGATATTCACGTCGACGCTCTCCGGCGGCACGGTGAGATGCAGCACGGCGAGCGGATGCCGCCCGCGCGGCAGCAACGGGCGATAGGCCGTCTCGAACGCCGAGGCGAGCGGCGGGCACTTGACGCACCGCCCGTTGACGATGAAGGTCACCGCCGCGCGGCTCGGGCGTGAGACGGCCCGGTCGCCGAGCACACCGCTGATCGTCCCTTCCCGCACCGTGACGGCGAGTGGCAGCAGATGGGCGGCGACGGCGGGGCCGTACAAGGCGGCGGTCGTGTCGGCTAGCGCGCCGCTCCCCGGCGTGTGGAAGGCGGTGTGGCCGTCGAAACTGAGTGTGAAGGCGACGGCGGGGTGGGCGAGGGCGAAGCGGCGCACGCTCTGGCCGATCTGCTGCGCCTCGACGCGCGGCGCGCGCAGGAAGCGGCGGCGGGCGGGGAAGGCCGCGAAGAGATCGCGCACCGTCACCGTCGTGCCCCGGCTGCGGGCGCGACGCCCCTGCTCAACCAATTCGCCATTGCGCAGGCGATAGATCACCCCGGCGGCCGCGCCGTCCGTCGCGGTATGCAGCAGAATGTCCGCGACCGCCGCGATGGACGGGAGCGCCTCGCCTCGGAAGCCGAGCGTCCGCACGCGCAGCAGGTCGTCCAGATCGCGCAGTTTGCTCGTCGCGTGCCGCTGGAAGGCGAGGGCGACCTCGTCCGCGCCGATGCCGCAGCCATCGTCGGTGACGCGAATGCTCTCCAACCCGCCGCCGCGCACCTCGACGATGATCTGCCGCGCCCCGGCATCGAGCGCGTTCTCGACCAGTTCCTTGACGACTGCGGCGGGCGACTCGATTACCTCACCCGCCGCGATCCGCTCCGCCACCGCAGCAGGAAGCAGGGCGATATGGGGGAGGACTGAGGACTGAGGACTGAGGACTAAGGAGGGATCGCTCGGCACCCATTCGCTATTCATGGTTGCTTGCTCGCATGTACGTATCGCTGATGTCGCGCTCATCGTCGTGCATCACTTCACGGGCACGGGACTGCAAGCGATCGAGGACGGCGATTGCCTCCAACGGCGTCATCCGTGCGAGATCGAAGCGTGCGAGGTCCGCGAGCAGTGCGGACTGGGTGCTCAGTGCGGGATGCTGAACAACCATGCCGATCTCCTGTCGGCTCCCACTTTCATTCCTCTTCTTCCTCTGTACCCTCTCCGTGTTCTCTGCGTCTCTGCGGTTCAACAGTTCCCGCGCCCGTTCGAGGACATGGGGAGGCAGGCCGGCGAGGCGGGCGACGTGGATGCCGTAGCTCTTGCCCATCGCGCCCGGCGTGATGCGGTGGAGGAAAGTGACATCGCCGTCCTCCTCGGCGACGGCGGCGGAGGCGACCTGCACGCCGGGCAGTGCGCCCGATTCTTCCGCGAGAGTGTGGTAGTGGGTGGCGAAGAGCGTCCGGGCATGCACGCGGTGGACGATGTCCTCCACGACGGCGCGGGCGATGGCGACGCCGTCGTCCGTCCCAGTGCCGCGCCCCACTTCATCGAGGACGATCAGCGAGCGGGGCGTCGCGTGGCGGAGGATGGCGGCGGTCTCCATCATCTCGACGAGGAAGGTGCTGGCCCCCGCCGCGAGGTCGTCCTGCGCGCCGATGCGGGTGAAGATGCGATCGACGAGGCCGATCTCGGCCGCTTCCGCCGGGACGAACGAGCCCACCTGCGCCATTAGGACGATCAAGGCGACCTGCCGGAGATAGGTGCTCTTGCCCGCCATATTCGGGCCGGTGAGCAGCAGGAGTTGATGGCCCTCGGTGTCCAGCGTCGTCTCGTTCGGGATGAAGGTCTCGCCGCTGTTCGCCAGCGACGCCTCGACGACCGGATGCCGCCCGGCGACGATGCGCAGCGCCGTCTCGTCCGTCAGCACGGGGCGGACGTAGCGGTGTTGCACGGCGCGGTCGGCGAGGGCGCAGAAGACATCGACCTGGGCGATCGTGCGCGCCGTGCCGAGCAGCACCGGGGCGGCAGCGCCGATCTCGCGCAGGACGCCCCGGTACAACTCCTCCTCGTGCGTCGCGATGCGCTCCTCGGCGTGGAGGATCGCCGCCTCCCACTCTTTGAGGGCGGGCGTGACGAACCGCTCGGCGTGCGTGAGCGTCTGCGTGCGGCGGTAGTCCTCCGGGACGTTTGGCAGATTCGGGCGCGAGACCTCGATGCCGTAGCCGAAGACGCTATTGTACTTGATCTTCAGCGAGCGGATGCCGGTGCGCTCGCGCTCCGCCGCCTCCATCGCCGCGATCGTCTCCTTCGCATGCGTGGCGGTGTGAACCAGCGCGTCGAAATCGCTGTCGTAGCCGGGCTGGATGCGGCGCGTCTGCTCCTTGCCCTCCGGCGCGAGGACGGCGCGGGTGATGAGGTCGGCGGCCTGTGTGCAGGGATCGAGGCGGGCAGCGAGCGCGTCGAGCGCCGCCGATTCCGCGCCGTGCAGCAACGTGACGAGCATCGGCACGGCGCGGAGGGCGTCGCGCAGGGCGAGCAGTTCGCGCGGCGTGGCCGCTTCTTGCCGGGCGCGGGCGGTCAGCCGCTCCATATCCCCGATGCCCGCCAGGAGTGTCAGCGTCTGCATGCGCAGCGTCGTGCGGGTGACGAAGGCTTCGACGATGTCCAGCCGCTCCTCGATGGCGGCGCGCTCGGTGAGCGGCTGGGCGAGCATCCGGCGCAGTAAGCGCCCGCCCATCGCCGTCTTCGTGCCGTCCAGCGTGCCGAGGAGGGAATGCGCCGCCGTCTGCGTGCGGCCCGTCCAGTGCAACTCGAGATTGCGGCGGGTCGCGGCGTCGAGGTGCATCGTGCCGTCGGGCTGGTAGGTGCGCAGGCCGGTGAGCAGCGGCAGGAGCATCGCGTTCGTCTCGCCGAGGTAGGCGAGGATCGCCCCAGCGGCGCGGATGGCGAGGGGGGACCTGGCGCAGCCGAACGCCTCCAGTGAGACGACCCCGAAATGGCTACGCAAGGCGTCCGTCGCCGTCTCCAGCTCGAAGTAGCGCGCGTCGTACGGTGTCGTATGGCCAGGATGCTGCGGCGTGCCGTGCGGGAAGGGTGCGGGGTCGTCCGGCGACTCCTGCTTCGGCACCAGGCACTCGCGCGGGCCGATGCGCAGCAGGTCGTTCTCCACCGCCACGCGGCAGAGGGCGGGGTCGGCATCCACGAACTCGCTGACGGCGAACTCGCCCGTCGTGACATCGACATAGGCGAGGCCGTAGCCCGCCGGGCCGGGGCAGAGGGCGGCGAGGTACGAGTTCTCCTTGGCGGGCAGCATACCCGGCTCCGCGACCGTCCCCGGCGTGACGACGCGCACGACCGCCCGGTCTACGAGCCCGCGCCCCGCCTCCGAGGTCTGCTCGCAGATCGCTACGCGGAACCCTTGCCTGAGGAGCCGCGCGAGGTACGACTGTGCCGCGTGGTACGGCACGCCCGCCATCGGCACCCGCCCATCCTTGCCGAAGGGTCGGCCCGTCAGCGTGATATGAAGGGCTTGCGCGGCGACCTTCGCGTCCTCATCGAACATCTCATAGAAGTCGCCCATGCGGAACCAGAGGATCGCATCGGGGTGCTGCGCCTTCATCTCGAGATACTGCCGTCGCGCCGGTGTGACCATGACCCCGTCCCCCGCCTGCCCCATCCTGGTAAGGACAAAGTATACCATCGCCCGCGCGGGCAAGGCGCTCATCGAGTTCATGGTGGGTACTCGAACCTTGATGGTGTCGTGATCTCAAATCTAGGGAGTCGGTCATGTCATTGCATTTGCATCGGCATGAAGCGCCGTTTGGTCATCCCGCTTAGCCGATTGTCACTCCTCTATGTGCGGTGGTAGACCCTTATATCGGATGGAATGGACGCTTGCGATTCGTGCAGAAAACGCCTCTATACGTAAGGGTGATCCCTGCGGTGGCACATTCGCATCGATCATTCCCGTTGCAGGGTCCCATAATACGAATGAAACAGCTTCTGCCATGTACACCGGGTCGTCGACTCGTACACGCCGCCCAAGACGATCAAGCGATTCGCTAATCGCAGCACGCTGAGGGGCTCGTATCGCAGGAGCAGGTATCACCACGATAAATGCTGATACCGCATGGGGAAAACGGCTGTGGACGTTTGTTGCCTCAGTCGAGAGGTCATTGATCATATTCTGCCAGTTTTTTCTAATGCTATCTGCTCCATTCAATGTCTTCGTATCCAAGACAAAGCGAACCCCGTCCGGTCGGTAGGTAACGTCGAACTGTTGAGAACGCACCGCGCCAACGATTCGAACCTCTCCAAGTTCAACGCAGTTTGATTGCGGAGGAATAAGAGCGTCCATTTCACGCTTGATCTGAGGAATATCGTCGTACGTTTCCGCAATGCGTTTCGTATACGTCACAAGGGGAATATTGCCGAGCATCTTGGCGAGTGCGCGCGCAACGGCCACATCGAAGAGCACCGTGAAACTCGCCGTTTCGGGTTGCGTAAACATTTCTACGCTACTCTGTTTATTATTGGGGTCTTTCTGAAGCCATATCTTTCCATGGATCGCCAAATCAGCCTGCGTAATATAGCCCGTGAGTTTCGGCATATCTTGCAGGCTAGGCATCGGGTGGTTCCCCCAGGCTGGCCAAGGGTTTTTCACGTCGTTTGAACGTTCTACTCACGCGACGATTTGACAACTTTTGCCAGATGTTCCGAAGATCCTCAATGTCTGCTCGCGGTAAACCCATCTGCTCGTGGAGGTAGAACTGATCTGCTGCCTCAAGCATTTCATCGATTTGTCCGCGACGTGCATGTTGATCTAAGGATTCAAGGGTAAGATCACTGTCGCCAAATGGAGGAAGCGGCAAGTTGTCGGCCTCGTTTGGCTCTAGCTCAAGCACGCCTCCGCCGTAACTTCTCCCGATCACCTCGGCGAAAGCAAATGTCATTGAATTGTGGAATCGAGCGATAGTCGGTGCGGCAAATTCACGCTCCCGGAAACACACCCGGTGAATCGTGTCCGTCGATGTCGCGTCTGTCTCATTGAGAATAAGTTTTGGGTACCGATTGATCTGCCGAAAGAGGAAGGCATCGGGCGTGCGAACGGACGGTACGATGTACCATCGCTTCCGTATACTGCACTTGTATCCCTTATGGACTTCCTGGCTTTCACCTTTCTCGATATAGGTAACAATCTCCGTTGACAACGTTTCTTTATCTTCATTCGGCGGATACACGAGTAAGCAGCGGGTATTTGCAGCTTTGTCGTGCGCTAGATCAGCTTTTCCATAACGAAGGCCAGGCAGTTGAAATGACCTGCCAACAACGGGCACGGTGTATGGCTCAATTCCTGCTTGCGCTGCCTGGTCCCCGTTGACGATAAAGAAGGTGTTGTTGCCGGTAACAACGCCCACGTCGACGGACGCAATATCGCCAAAACGCAGCAACGGTGTGTTATGAGATAAGCGGCGCAGGAGTTGGATTTCGTTCTCCGAGAGATAGTATTGCGTCCACTTCTCGGTCGAATGATCCATCGATTTGAGCGCATATTGATCGTGGGTCTGAAAGTCGAAGGCGGCAAGCTGATGATCGTCGTCCATCTCAACGACATCAATTCCACCTCGCCCGACGGCCTTGCGACTTGCCAGAAGCAAGACGATTTCCTGCTGTGCGCCGGAAAAGAGCAGTTTGCGAAACGTTACGATTGTGATCGCGGCGTAATGATCCGCTAAGAATCTGCGTAGTTGGGCGGTGTAGCCGACCTGCATCAGTTCCGCAGGTAGAACCATCGCAAGCCTGCCTGAATCGCTGAGAAGCAAGGTGGCAGCGACAACAAACGGCACCCAAATATTCGTAAGGTTCGTTGGCTTAAGTCCGACAGAACGCATGATTTCAAATGCGGGCTTGCGGTAACGCTCGTCAAAGTGTTGGTAACGAATGAAGGGAGGATTGCCTACAACAACGTCAAAGCGTGTATTGGTCAGCAATAGTTCACGGCAATACTGAAAGAAATCAGCCGAAACGACGGGCAATTCACCGATACCAACGCCGATATCATTCAGCCGTTTTGCTGCTTTGTCTGCTTCCTCGATATCAAGCTCCACAGACGTAAGCTGTCTATTGACGTCTCGTGTTGATGCTCCAACGGTAAGGAGCCGTTCTGCGGCCGCAATGGCGATATTGCCGTCACCACAACTTGGTTCAAGGACGGTCGTTGTTGACGAGTGAATCGCCCATTGCACAAGGAAATCCGAGACAAGCTTAGGAGTGTAATAGCCCCCGCGTAGCTTCTGTGCGGACTCAAGAATCGCCACGCGCCGCTCCTGACTGAACTCTTACATCCCTCTTGCCGGGCGAGTATAAACGACGCGTACGTACATAGCAAAAAGAGACACGCATTGCCGCCGTCCGCTTCACCTCGCGATATTGCCATCGCGACGGCGTGCCTAACACCCTGTCCCCGCCTGCTTCGCTCCGGTACGGACGGAGTATATCATCGTCCGTGCGGCGGTGACGTTCCCGATTAATCACCTGGCTGAACTCAAGTCTGAATGTTCATCTATAGGCAGGCGAGGGCGTGATCGAGGTCGGCGATCAGGTCGCGGGCGGATTCGATGCCGACGGAGAGGCGGAGCAGGCCGGGGTGCTGGGCCCAGGGTGAGCCGGGGATCTGGGCGAGGAGCGCCGGGTCGGTCTCCAGCCAGGCGGTTGGCGGGAAGATCAGCGACTCGACACCGCCCAGGCTCGTCGCGAGTTGGAAGATGCGGGTGCCTTCGGAGACGCGCCGTGCCGCCGGGGTGCCACCCGCCACCGTGAAGGAGACCATGCCGCTGAAGCCGCCCGGCATCTGGCGGCGGGCCAGCGCGTGGCCCGGATGGCTCGGCAGCCCCGGATAGCGGACGCCCGTTACCGTGGGGTGCCCGGAGAGCCACTCCGCGACCGCCTGCGCGTTCTCCATGTGCTGGCGCATGCGCACCCCTAATGTGCGCATGCCGCGGATGAGCAGCCAGCAGTCGAAGGGGCTCGGCACCGCCCCGAGGTAGTACTGCCGGTCGGTGATGCGCGCCGCCAATTCCGCCGTGCGGGAGATCACCGCCCCGCCGAGCAGATCGCTGTGCCCGCCGAGATACTTGGTCGTGCTGTGGACGACGAGGTCGATGCCCCAATCGAGCGGGTTCTGGCAGTATGGCGAGGCGAAGGTATTGTCGACGACGGTCAGCGCGCCCGCCTCAGTCGCAATTACCGCGATTGCCTGCAAGTCCACGATGTCGAGCAGGGGATTGGTTGGCGTCTCGATCCAGATCATCCGCGTGTTCGGTCGGAACGCCTTGCGGACGGCGGCGAGGTCGCCGAGATCGACGAAATCGGCGCTGATGCCGTAGCGGGGCAGATCGTTGGCGAAGAGGTGATAGGTGCTGAGGTAGCAGTCATATCCCACGATGGCATGATCGCCCGCCGAGAGCAGTTGCAGCGCGGCAGTAACGGCCGCCATCCCGGAACCGAAGGCGCTCGCCCCCGCGCCATGCTCCAGATCGGTCAGAATCGCCTCCAACGCCTCGCGCGTCGGGTTCGCCCCGCGCGCATAGCGGTAGCGCGCTCCATCGTCGATGCGCTGCCGGACAAAGGTCGAACTGGGGTGGATCGGCGGGGTAATCGCGCCGGTCTGCGGGTCGGGCCCCTGGTTCGCGTGGATGAGGAGCGTGTCGAGCCCCCACTCCTCCCGGCTCATGCGGTCGCGTTGCTCTTCCTGCGTCGTCATCGGTCTTCCTTTCCGGCTTCGCCGTCATCTGTCAACGCTCGCGGCCATCGTTGGTTAGTAGACGCTCCCGCCAGTGCGCGCGGGGCGGCTCGGCGTGAGCAATGCGAGCGCGCCGTCCTCGCCGGGGACGCCGAGGATGAGCACCTCGGAGACGAAACCGGCGATGTTGCGCGGCGGGAGGTTAACCACCCCGATCACCGACATGCCGACCAACTCCTCTTTGCGATAGTTCGTCGCCTGCGCGCTGGAACGCTTGCTGCCGATCTCCGGCCCGAAGTCCACCGTCACGCGGTAGGCGGGCGTGCGGGCGCGCGGGAAGTCCTCGACCGCCGTGATCACCCCGGCGCGGATGTCGAGCCGCTGGAAGTCCTCAATCGCCGCCATCGTCGCCTCCACATTCATCGTTGCGGCACGGACGGGGCGCTCGCCAGGTGCGCCAGCGTCCGCAGATCGGGCACTTCCAGGTCGGGGCGCGCCGTCGCGGGGGGTGTCGCGCCGGATCCCGGTTGGTCGTGGCGACGATTAATCCAGACCGTGGTCAGCCCGAGCGCGTTCGCGGGCGCGATGTCGTGGAAGAGGCTCTGGGCGACGTGCAGCACCCGGTCGGGGGCAGTGTCCAATCGCGCGAGCAGAGCGCGGAAGTTGCGCGGATCGGGCTTGTAGCTGCCCACCTGTTGCGCCGTGATGACGGCGGCAAACTCGACTGCCAGACGCCGCGCGGAAAGGGCGAAGAGGTCGTCGTCGATGTTCGAGAGGATGACGAGCCGGAAGCGGCCGGCCAGCGCCCGGAGCGCGTCGACCGTGTCCGGGAACGGCGGCCAGTCGCCGACCGACGCCGCCAGCGCCGTCCGCTCATCAGCGGAGGGCACGAACCCCAGCCGCTCCCCGAAGCCGTCCATCACGCTCACGAGGAGGTCGCGATAGGGGCGGTACGGTGCCCGCTCCGCCGCCGATTCCAGCTCGCCGTATAACGCAAGGGCGTCGTCGTCGGATACCGTCACCCCGTGGCTATCGAGCACGGGACGGAGCGCGGCGAGGATGCCCCGCTCCCAGTCGATCAGGGTACCGTAGCAGTCGAAGGTGAGGTGGGTGAAGCGGTCGAAGTCGAGCATCGTCCAATCTCCTGGTGGCTGCGCGAGCAGGCGTCGATCAGCGCGAGATCGTCGCGCGGGCGACGCCGTAGTTATTTTCGTCCTCCCACGGCTTGCCCTCGGCGAATCGCGTCGAGCGGAACGGCGTCAGATCGACCGTCTTTGGGCGCCCCTCGGTGATCCACTCCGCGAGGCATTTGCCGATCGCCGGACTGGTCTTGAACGAGGTGCCGCTGTCTCCTGTCATGCAGTAGAGCCCCTCCTGCTGCGGCAGCTTGTCGATGATCGGACGTGCGTCCGGGCTCATCATCAGGATGCCCGCCCAGTTGCCGCGTACGGTGCTGTGCCGCATCACCGGGAAGCGCGCCACCAGTTTCTCGCGGCAGACCTGGATATACGCCTCGTCCACCGCCTCCGGTGCCTGCTCGGGGTCGGGGCTGACGCGCACGCCGCTCTCCGCGCCGATCAGGGTGCAATTATCGTCCACCGGGCGCGCCCAGGTGTTGTTGATCTGGTCGATGTAGGTGAGGTGTCGCGGCGAGCGGTCAAACGCCCAGCGGAAGAGCGTCACCCGTGCCGCCACCGGGACGAGACCGAGATCGATGCCGAGCGGTGCGAAGAGTTCGTTCGCCCCCGCCCCCGCCGCGATTACGACGACCGGCGCCTGGATGACCCCGGCGGTCGTCTCCACCCCCGTGACGCGCCCCCCGTCGGTCAGCACCTTCGTCGCCCGCGTGTCGAGCTTGAACTTCACACCGCGATCCATCGCGGCGCGCGCGAAGGCGTAGGTGGTGGCATTCGGATCGGCGTAGCCGGCGCGCGGCTCATACGCCACCGCCGTCACATCGCAGACGAAGAGGGAGGGGTCCAATTCGAGCGCGTCCTCGGGCGTGATGATCCGCGCGTCCGCGCCCACCTCGCGCTGCATGGCGACGTTCGCCTCGAGATGATCCCGGTATGCCGGCGGCGTGAAGGTGAGCAGGCCGATCGGTCGGAAGCCGCAGTCCCCGCCCACCATCTCCGCCCAGTTGGCGAAGTAGCGGTGGCTCTCGACGGCGAGCCGGGTCTCCGGCTCGTTCGTATAGTGCATGCGCACCAGCGCGCCGGATTTGCCGGTCGCGCCCGCCGCGAGGTGTCCCCGCTCGACGACGACCACCTTGCCCGCGCCCATCTGGGCGAGGTGGAAGGCGGTGCTGCTCCCATTGGCGCCCGCCCCGACGACGATCACATCCGCAGTCTCCGCCATGCCGCTACTCCTTCTCTTACCGATGCCATTGCCCGGTTCCTGTCGCAGCATAGAGCGGCGAGAGATACAATCCAATACGTTCCCGCCGAATCTATCGTTCGGATTACCTTATAAGGTTGGTCGCATGGATCGGCAGCAACTGGTGACCTTTGAGCGGATCGTCCGCGAGGGCAGCTTCAATCGCGCCGCGCGCGCCCTCGATGTATCGCAGGCGGCGGTCAGCGGGCGGATGCAGGCGCTGGAAGCGGCGATTGGCGGGCCGCTCTTCGTCCGTGGCGGGCGGCGCGTAGCGCTCACCGAAGCGGGGGAGGCCTTCCTCCCCTACGCGCGCCGCGCCCTCGCCGTGATCGCGGAGGGGGTGGAAGCGGCCCGTGGAGCGCACACCGGGCGGCACGGGCGCGTCGCCATCGGCGCGGTCGATTCCGTCGTTGACGGCCTGCTCGTGCCGGTGGTGGCGCGCTTCCGCGCGGCGCACCCGGCGGTCGCGTTCTCCGTGCGGACGGGACATACGCCGCAGATTTTGCAGGAACTGGCGGACGGGATCGTGCGGCTCGGCCTGGTGACGTGGAATTACCTGACCGGGACGGTGGAGGTGGAGGTGCTGGCGCGCTTCCGCGAGTCGCTGATCGCGGTCGCCGCGCCGGGGCATCC
>JBPCMC010000288.1:0-2743 GCA_051002645.1 Thermomicrobiales bacterium | reverse complement strand
TCCGCCCCGCTCGAAAGTCGCAGCTCACGGCCCTTTCCCCCCCTCCCCCCCCCGCCCCTACGGATGGGTGGATGCCACTTTCGCGCCCCACGAGATTGAAGTGGGCTAAAGGACGCCACCCGACGCTATTTCTCGTCGCACTGACACTGATGCTCACGGCGTGCAGCAATGGCGCGACGACGCAGACGGCGCTGCCCGCCTCACCACCCGCCTCGCCGACGACGCTGCCGACCGCTATGCCAGCGCCCGCAACCACGACGCCCCGACCCGTCACGCCGCAGCCTGCCGCCGCGAGACAGGACGCAACGGCCGCCCCGTCCGATACGCCGACACCAGTTCCGCTCCCGACGGCAACGAGCGTAGCCGCACCCGCGACCACCCCACCCTTCACGCCGACCTTGACGAAGATCACCGATGGCGGGTGCTGCCGGAACCCGGTCTGGCACCCCGATGGGACGCGCGTACTCTACACCGACGCCGCGCCGAACCAACAATTGGCCGCCACCTACGCCGTGCCCACCGACGCGAGCGGCCCACCGACCAACTTCTTCCCCTCCGCCGCGACGGTCTCGCCGGATGGCAGCCGCATCGCCTTCCCCGACTTCGCGAACAGCGTCACGCGCATTCAGGAGTTCGGCAAGCAGAGCACCGCGACCGTCGCCAACAACGCCGCATACGTCTGGTTCTCACCCGATGGGCGGCAGGTGGCGTGGCTCGCGCTCGCGCCGGGCGCGCAGCCGAGCTCGAACGTGGACCGGCTCGTCCGCATCTGGGTCGCGAATGCGGACGGATCGAATGCCCGCACGCGCGGGAATGTCGTCCGCGCCGCCGAGTTGGCATGGTTCCCGGACGGTCAGCGCCTGCTCTTCGCGGGCCGGGACGCGGACGGCGGCAACCCCGGCATCTATGCCTTCGACATCACCACGGGCGCACTGACCCGCATCGTCGATGCCTTTTCGCCGCGTGGTGTTCGGCTCGCGCCGGACGGTAATCATCTCGTTTATCTCGCCGCCCTCGAAGAACAGCCGGAGAATAACGGTCTCTTCATCGTGAACGCGGACGGCAGCGCGAAGCGGAAACTGCCGCTGATCGGCGGTGTTCGCTGGGCGCCGGACAGCCAAAGCCTGATTATTCTGCCCTTCCAGGCTGACAATGGCCCCGATCAACTGGTGCGCATCGACGCGGCGAGCCTCGCCACGCGCACGCTGACCGACCGCGCCGCCCTCCCCTTACGGGTGGCACAGGACGAGTGGCAACTCTCGCCGGACGGCACCCGCATCGCCTTCAACGCACTGACAGACGGCAATATTTACGTCCTACGCTTCGCACCATAATGCCATAACAATTCCCTTGCCGAGTGCGCCATCCGGTGTTACCGTTCCGGCGCGACGAATGATTGTGTGAGGAAGGGAAATCCATCACATGTCCACCGGCAATGCCGCGCTCCTGCCTACGATGCCGTCCGTTGCTCCGACGGCCGTCCCTGCATTTGACAAACGCACCGTCTTTCTGATCACTGCGGCACACTTCTTCCACGATATGTACCCGTCCTTCCTTGCGCCGCTCATCCCGCTGCTCACGCACAAATTCGGCCTCTCGCTCTTTCTTGCCGGATTTTTGCAACCGGCACAGCGCCTCGGCTCGCTCTCGCAGCCCGTGATCGGCTATTACGCCGACCGCACGAGCGTGCGTCTCTTCCTCGTCATCACGCCGATCACGACCGCGCTCGTCACCTGCTCACTCGGTATCGCGCCGAACGCGCTCGTCGTCGTGCTGCTCCTGCTCGCTAGCGGCCTGTCGAGCGCAATGTTCCACGCACCCGCGATTGCGACGGTCGCCTCGGCGGCGGGCAGGCGGTCGGGCCTGGGGATGTCGATCTTCATGAATGGCGGCGACTTTGGCCGGAGTATCGGCCCGATTGTCGTCGTCTTCCTCATCAACCGCTTCGGGTTGCACGGCACCGCGCTTGCTTTCTTCCCCGCCTTCGCGATTGGCGTGGTGACCTTCCTCGGTCTCGGTTCGATCCGCCTCCGATCGGCGCCGCGCACCCGCCGCGATCTCTTCGGCGCGCTGCGGACGCAAGGCCCCGCGCTCCGCCGCCTGCTCAGCGTCATCATGGTGCGCGGTATCGTCCTCAACGCTTTCGCGCTCTTTATTGCCGAGTACCTGACGAAGCGCGGCGACCCGCTCGTCTATGCGGGCGTCGCGACCTCGGTCTTCTTCTTCGCAGGGGTGATCGGCGGCTTCGTCGGCGGCACGCTCAGCGACCATGTCGGACGGAGGCCGATCATCCTCGTCTCGCTCACGCTCTGCGCCCTGCCACTCTTCCTCTTCACCGTGTTGCGCGGCATCCCCTCGATCATCGCGCTCTTCTTCGCCGGGCTGCTGCTGCTCTGTACAACGCCCGTCACCCTCGCCGCGATGCAGGAACTCCTCCCGCACGACCGGGCAACGGGCGCGGGCCTCGCGATCACGGCGGAGTACACGGTCAGCGCGCTCGGCACGATTATCATCGGCCTGATTGCCGACCACGTTGGCTTACCGCACGTCATTCAGGTGCTCACGCTCGTCCCGCTCCTCGGCATCCCGCTCGCGATCATGCTGCCCGAGACGCGCGAGTTCGAGAGCGCGTAGCGCTTCTGCTGTTGCGGGGAAAGCATGTCGCCCATCACCGCGCGGTAGGGGCACCCCTCGTGGGTGCCCTCCCCGGTGCCTGGATCGTCAGGGAGGCACCCACGAGGGG
>JBPCMC010000287.1:0-12704 GCA_051002645.1 Thermomicrobiales bacterium | reverse complement strand
GCCGGGAGCAGCGGCGGCAAGAGCGGCCCGGCGAGCCTCTACCCGAATCCGTCCTTGACGCCCGGTGACGTTTTCCCCGGCGTGACGGCGAAGGAAGTCTGCGTCTCCGGCTACAGTTCGGGCGTCCGCAGCGTCTCCAGCGACGAGAAGGCGGCGGTCTACCAGCGGTACGGCATCCCCAATGAGCCGGGCAAGCATGAGGTCGATCACTTCATCTCGCTCGAACTCGGCGGCAGCAATATGGTCACCAATCTCTGGCCCGAGCCGTACGTGACGTCCGACGCCCCCAGTCAGATCGGCGCGCACGAAAAGGACAAGGTGGAGAATTACCTCCACGATCAAGTCTGCAAGAATGGTATGTCGCTCGCGCAGGCGCAGGAACAAATCCGCACCGATTGGTACGCGGTCTACCTGAAGATCAAGTAGCGGCACGAACGGGAGCGACCGAATGACCTTTACGATTCCCGATGCGACACGCGCGCAGATGAAACAGCAGGCCGCCGCCGCCGGGATGCCATACGGCACGCTCGTCGGCCAGAAAGTCTATGACTTGCAAGGGTTGGTAGATGTCCTCACCGGCGAATTGCAGCAGGCGAAGCAGGCCGGCAATAGCAAGCAAATCGGTGTCGTGACCGGCAAACTGGCCCGCCATCAGGCCGAACTCGCCGCCTACAAGGCGGAGCAGCAGGCAGCGAGGGTACCGTAAGCGACCGCGCGCCGGACTCGCGGTGGGGGCTCGTCATGGCGGGTGGCCTGCACAGCGGCCTCGCACGGCGCGTCCGGCAGCGCGCGACGCCGCAGAGAAACTGGGGTTTTCCCTAGTATGCGCTCCCCTTCGATCTCTCTACGATGGCGAGGCTGCCAAGTCGCTGTACATCGGGGGGACGAGATGATGGGAGTATTCTATGGGAGGCCGTGTTGGCGTGGGTATATTGCCGTCTCATTGCTGTTTGTCGCCCTCCTCCCGCTCGTGTTTCCTGCGCAAATTGTTCGGGCGGCGGTGACCGCGGTAGACAGTCTGGGAGATGGAGCGCCGAACGCTGCCAATTGCGCCCCTGCTCATGCGGCGGGGGCGTGTCGCCTCCGCGACGCGATCGCCGCCGCGCCGGTGAGCAACACGATCACCTTTTCCATCAGCGGTCAGATCACGTTGACGAACGGGACGCTGACACTTGCGAAGAGTGTGACAATCGACGCGACCGGACATGCGATTGTTGTGGATGGCGGATGCGTCGGCTGCGATCCTCCGGGCAATACACCAAGTGGCGGGGTGACGGTCTTTGGGATTGACGTCGGTGTGGTAGCCGCGCTCACGGGGCTGACGATCTAGCATGGCGTCCCCTCCGATGTGTGCGGGAGCGGCGCTACATGCGGCGGCGGTATCGACAATGCCGGCACGCTGACGGTGACGAGCAGTACCGTCACGGATAATGTCTCCCCCGGCCTGGGCACGTTCGGCGCCGGCATCTACAACGAGGGCACGCTCGTTGTGACGGCCAGTACTCTCTCCCACAACACCGCCCTCGGTTTCGGCGTCGGCATCCTCAACTCCGGGACATTGACGGTGGATCGCAGCACATTCCTGGATAACGTCGCCTCCGTCGGCAATGGCGGCGGCGTCGAGAACAGCGGCACCCTCACGGTCGTGAACAGCACGTTTGATACGAATCAAGCGCAGGTTGGCGGCGCCATCGATATGTTCGGTGGCACGACGAGCGTGACCAATAGCACCATTGCCTATAACTTCGCCAACAGCAGCAGCGGCGGCGGCGGGCTCGCGAATTCCTCGCCATCCGGCACACTGACGGTGACAAACACGATTGTGGCGAGCAACACCGACACCAACGGCGGCAACAACTGCAAGGACGCCATTGCGAATGGCGGGCATAACGTCCAGTTCGGCGACCCGGTCGGCTCCTGCGGCTTGACGATTGCCATTGCCGATCCCAAGCTTTCCTTGCTTGCCAGTAACGGCGGCCCGACACAAACCCTCGCCCTGCGCGCGGGCTCCGCCGCGATAGACACGGGCGACGATACCATCTGCAATCAGATCGGGGCGGGGAAGGTGAATGGGGTGGACCAGCGCGGTGTGCATCGGCCGCAGGGAGCGCACTGCGACATCGGCGCATTTGAACTGCAGCCGCCACCGCCGCCGCTGCCGAACCCGCAGCCGGTCGGCCCGCTCGGCGGCCATCCAAGTCCGCTGCCGCCCGTGCCTGGGCCCGCCGGTCCCCATCTGATCGCCACGCCAGCGCCGTTGCCACCTCCCCGCCCATAATGATACGCGGGGTCGGGAATGGAGCAATCGACGGCTCCATTCCCGAACTTCCCCATGATCCAATCCAAATCCCCATTGCCGGTGTATTGAGCGCGGACAGGTCGGATGAGCACGAAGCCCATCCGCCGCGTGCGGCGCAATAACCGAGTCAACGAGGGGGAATACCAATGAATGAACGCGATCAGTCACTCTCGTCACCCCGTACTGCTGGGGTGCTCTCGCGGCGGCGGCTCCTCGCCGGTGCAGCAGTAGGGGCGGGGGCCGCACTCCTTGCCGCCTGCGGTGGCAATACCAAAGCGACCGATACCCCGGCACCGACGAAAGCCCCCGCAGCAGTGCCGACGACCGCGCCCGCTGCCGCGACCGTTGCCCCGACAGCGGCGGCAGCGAGCGCACCGGCCGCGACGACGAGCGCAGCACGCGCCACTGCGCCCGTCGGAGCGACGACCGCCGCCAGCAGCGCCAGCGCGCCGACGACGCAGGCGGCGATGAAGATGCCGAAGGCGTATATCGGACTCTTCAAGGACAACAGCGTCGCCGTCTTCGATACGATGGCGAACAACGTGGTCACCACCATCCCCATCCCGACCGGGCCGCACGGACTGGTTGTCACGCCGGACGGCAAGATCGTCTACGCAAGCAGCGACGGCGCGACGGTGGTCAGCGTGATCGACACTACCACGGACAAGGTGACGGGGAGCGTCGAGGTCGGGCAAGCGCCGCACGGGCTGGCGATCACGCCGGACGGCAAGACGGTGCTCGTCGCGGGCTTCGGCACCAATCAGGTGATGCTGATCGATGTCGCGACGAACAAGGTCGTCGGGCAGGTCGCCGTCCCGCAGCCGCACAATATCGCCATCGCGCCGGACGGTAAGACGGCCTACGTCGCGTCGCAGATGCAGGGAGCGACCGCCCTCGCCATCCTCAGCATCGCCGAGAAGAAGCAGATGGGCAGCGTTCCATTGGACAAGACGCCGCGCGCGCTGAATTTCGACAAGGCGGGCAAGCAACTCTACTTTACGCTCGCCGGGGCGGACGCTGTGCAGGTGCTGGATGTAGCGACGAACAAGGTGACGGGCCAGATCGCGGTCGGCGCCTCACCCCATCACCCACTGATCACCGCGACGGGCGAGTACGGCATGGTCGTCAGTCAGGGGCCGGGCGAGTTGGCGATCTGGGCGCCGGACGCCAATAAGGTCACCGGCACGGTGAAGGTCGGCACGATGCCCCACTGGATTGCCGCCAGCAGCGATGGCAACACCGCATACGTGACGAACGAAGCCTCGAACGACCTCACTATCGTCAATGTCGAGACGCAGAAGGTGATCGCCACCGTCCCGGTCGGCAACGCGCCGCGCAAGATCGTCCTGCAACCGGGGATGGTCATACAGAGCGCGGCATCTCCGGCGGCTGTCGCGTCCACGGCCCCCGCTGCCTCGGCTGCCGCTGCCCCCGCGACGGCGGGCGCGAACGCCGTGACAATCGCGAACTTCGCCTTCGCGCCACAGAGCATCACCGTCGCGCCGGGCCAGACGGTGACATGGACGAATAAAGATAGCATCGCGCACACCGTCACCGCCGACAAAGGCGACTGGGATTCCAAAAGCCTCGCCCCCGGCGCGACCTTCCAACAGAAATTCGACCAACCCGGTACCGTCGCATATCACTGCGCGATCCACCCCTTCATGACCGGCACGGTCGTTGTGAAGGGCTGAGCGGTATGATGTCCGTGGCTAATCCTCACCCCCCGGCCCCCTCTCCATCGCCCATAGAGCACGGAAACGATGAGGTATGCACAGCGATGGAGAGGGGGAGAAATACAGGGGAATTCTCCGGATGATGTATGTATGCAACGGCGTTTCCTACGTGCTCCCCTCTCCATCGCTGTACGAAACTGAAGCGTATCGTGCGCTCGCTGCGATGGAGCGGGGTTGGGGGTGAGGTCCGAAGATGAGCACCGTCCGCCTCGTGCGACCCTATGACGAACTCAGCGATGAGGAGTTGATGCGCGAGCTTGCCGCCGGGCGGCAGGACGCCCTCGGGCCGCTCCATCGCCGCTACGCCGCGTTGATCTTCAACCTCGCCGCCCAGACGCTGGATCGCGCGGCGGCGGAGGAGATCGTGCAGGACGTCTTCCTCGTTGTCTGGCGTAAGGCGGGGACGTTCGACCCGGAGCGCGGGGCGTTCCGTCCGTGGGTGCTGCGCATCGCGCATCTGCGCGTCATCAACGAACTGCGCCGCCGGGGTCGCCGCCCGACCGCCGTGCCCGACCCGGACGGACTGCGCCTGATGACCCTGCCGGACACCAGCCCGCCGCCGGACGAAGCGGCGTGGCGGGAGTACCGCCGCACGACCCTCCAGGACGCCGTCGCGCATCTTCCGCCTCCGCAGCGGCAGGCGCTCAGCCTCGCCTTCTTCGACGACCTGACGCACGAGCAGATCGCCACCTTCCTGGACGTGCCGCTCGGCACGACGAAGACGCGCATCCGCGCCGGGTTGCAGAAGTTGCGCGTCTATCTGACGCCGCTCTTGATCGTCGTCCTCACCCTGTTGGCGGGGCTGCTTACCGCCCTCGGTATCCGCGACCACCAGCAGCAGCAGGCGAGCGCGGGGTTGCAACTGCGCGCGCTCCGCGTCGTCACGTCGAGCGAGGTCGTGCCGATCCGGTTGACCGCCGCGCCCGGTCTCCCGGCGCAGACCCACGCCGTCTATCGCGGCCTGCCCGGTAATCCGACCGCCGTGATGACCTTCGAGGAGTTCGCGCCCGCGCCCGTCGGTCAGACCTATCGCGTCTGGGCGCGGCACAATGGTCAGTGGATCGCGCTCGGCACCGTGACGCCGGACAGCGCGGGCAGCGCCCTGCTCATCATCGAAAGCCCGGCGACCGCGACGCCGCCCGAGGCATTGGAAGTCACCCGCGAACCGATACGCGGCAGCCCGACGCCGAGCGGGCCCGTCGTGGTCTCATGGTCAGGGCCATGACGACACCATAGGAAAGGGCGCACGGCTGTGCGCCCCTGCCATACTCGCTACTCGCTACTCGTTACTCGTTACTCATCATCCCGCCCTGGTCGCGGCGATGTTCATGTCCAGCTTGACCGTGTCGGTCGCCTGAGCGATGGAGACGCTCGGCGGGGTCATGCCGAAATCCTGGAACTTAAAGGTCGTCGTGGCAGTGCCGGTAACAGTGCCGCCGCTCATCGTCGCCGTCGTGTCGAAGGTGACGGGCTTGGTGACGCCGTGGATGGTCATGTTGCCGAGCAGCTTGAAGGTGGACGGCTTCCCCTCCGTGAGCGGCCCCGTCCAGCCATCGACGCCAGTGATGACATATTCGGCGAGCGGGAACTGGTCTACCTGTAAGGTATTCATCTTAACGAAGTTGTCCCGCTGATTGCTGTCGCTCTTCAGCGTCCGCAGGTCGACCATGATCTTCGCGCCCTCGACCGGCTTGGTGTCCGGTCCGAGGAAGAGTTGGCCCTGGATCGCGTTCGTCGTCAGGACGGCGTCCGAGGGGGAGGGCAGTCGGGCGAGCTTTTCATTGACCGTTACCTTCGCCTCGGATTTGTCGCCGGTGATGGTGTAGGTCGTCGCGCCACCCGGCGCTTTCGCCGCCGCAGCGGAGGCAGCCGGAGCCGTGGCCGCGCCTGCGGAGGACGATGTATTGGATGTAGCGGCGCTGGCGGCGGGGGCCGTGCTCGCGCTTGAGCCACCGCCGTAGTTGCCGTAGCCGGAATCAGCCGACGAAGCAGTCGTCGCCGCTACCGGGGTAGTCGTTGCCACCGCACCGGCGGTGATTGCCGCGCCCGCTGGGGTCGCTGCGACCGGGGCCGTTGTCGCCGTGCTCGCGGCGACGGTCGTGCCCGCCGGCGCCGCGCCGATATTCGCGAAGGGCGTGACGGGGATTGCCGTTGGTTGTGTCTGCCAGGGCAGGTCATTCGCCTGCCCAAGCAGGAAGAGTATGCCGCCCGCGAAAATGACGACAGGAATGGCGATGATGCCTGCGACAATGCCGAGAGAGTGTTTCCGTTTCAATTTCATCGGTGGCTCCTTGCCGTGGAAGAATGCAGCGCATGTGCCGTCACACACTCCTTACGCCGAAATGTGCGCTACTGGATGACAAAGGGGAGTTCGGAGTTCGAAGTTTGGTGTTCGCAGAACG
Organism: Thermomicrobiales bacterium; assembly: GCA_051002645.1. Taxonomy (GTDB): domain Bacteria; phylum Chloroflexota; class Chloroflexia; order Thermomicrobiales; family JALYUS01; genus JALYUS01. The sequence continues at coordinate 6,267 of JBPCMC010000287.1, read as the reverse complement.
AGAATACTGGACACTGCGATCTCCGAACTTCCCAAAGATGAAGGAACCGTCAGGCACTTGCGTGAGAATGAGAGGTCAATTGCGGGCATTCTCCGGCAGTGTTAGGATACGGACGCTGATGTACAGCGTACGTACGGTTGAGGAGGGACACAGGTGCGGAAATGGCTCCGCGTCGGGATGCGGGTGAAGCGCTATTTGCTCGCGCTGGCGCTCGGTATCACCCTGACGAGCCTCGCAATTGCGATGACGCTCGCCACCCTCTATCGGAATGTTGATTTTCCCGGCTATAGCACGGATATCGTCCGGGCGATCACTCTCCAATTCATCCCGCATCCCCTGCGCGAGATGGTCGTCGCCCTGCTCGGTTTCGCCGTGATCGGTGGCAGCGTCTATTACCTCAGCCACTCGCTCCTCATCCCCCTCCTCGCCGGGCGGACGGGGCGGATCGGCGACATCCTCTATGACTATCGGTTCGGCAAGCGCGGCCCGAAGATCGTCGCCATCGGCGGCGGCACGGGGCTGCCGACGTTGCTCCGTGGCCTCAAGGAGCGCACCGGCAACCTGACGGCAATTGTCACAATGGCGGACGATGGCGGCAGTACCGGGCGGCTGCGCAAGGAGTTCGGCATCCTCCCGCCGGGGGACTTCCGCAACTGCATCGCCTCCCTCTCTGACGCCGAGCCCTTGATGCAGGAGCTCTTCCAGTATCGCTTCGAGAAGGACGGCTCCGATCTGCACGGCCACTCCTTCGGCAACCTCTTCATCACTGCGATGGTGGACGTGACGGGCGATTTCGAGAGCGCCGTGCTCGAATCGAGCCGCATCCTCGCCGTTCGCGGGCGCGTCTTCCCCTCCACCCTGGAAAACGTGCAGCTGCACGGCGTCGCGGAGGACGGCACAGCGTTGGAAGGCGAATCGGAGATCGGCCGCGCGCACGGGCGAATCCGCAAGGTATTCCTCGAACCCGAGGACCCGCAGGGGTACATCCCCGCTGTGCAGGCGATCTGGGATGCGGACATGATCGTCTTCGGCCCCGGCTCGCTCTACACCAGCGTCGTGCCGCCGCTCCTGGTTGGCGACATCAAGCAGGCGATCAAGAACAACCCGACCGCGATGAAGGTCTACATCTGCAACGTCGCGACCCAGCCCGGCGAGACGGATAATTTCGACGCCCTCGCCCACGTCCGCGCTTTGCAGGAGCAGATCGGCAAGCGGATGTTCGATTACGTGCTCGTCAACTCGAACTTCGAATCGAAGAATAAGATCAAGCCGGAGTGGCATGTCGATGCGGTCGATGCCGCCCGCTTGCAGGAAGAGGCGCGCTCCCTCGGCGTCGAGATCATCGAGGCGGACGTCGTCAATGTCGCCAACCCCTTGCGGCACGACCCCGAGAAACTGGCGATGGCGCTGATGCGTCTGCATGAGACGCGCGGCGCCGACCGGATCGAGCGCCCTGCTCCCGCCGAGGAGTTGGTGGCAGACACCAGCGCGGCGGACGGGTAGCCCACCCCCATCTGCCCAGAGGGCCCCCGCCTCCCGACACGGGAGGGGAACTCACCTGAAGCGTTCGTAACTGCCAGCAAGCATCCGGATTTCGTATTTGCTCCCCTCCCGTTCCGGGCGGGGCTGGGGGTGGGCCAGCCGTTGGTACGAAAGGTGCGGCGCGGGGATACGACAGCGCCCATCGCGATGACGATTTTAGGCGTGCGGGGATAGCGGGGAGATAATTCATGGCGAAGCCATTGATCGCGGTCGTCAATGACGACACGATCTTCCTGGAACTGATGCACGATCTCCTGACGGAGGAGGGCTACCGCACCGCCATCTGGAAGGAAGGCGACACGGCGTACGAGATGATCAAGGAGCACCGGCCCATTCTCGTCGTCCTCGACATTCGTATGGAGCGCCCGGATACCGGTTGGATGGTGCTCGAATTAATGCGCCTCGACCCCGCAACCGCGAAGATCCCCGTCATCATCTGCTCGGCGGATACCGAGCGCATCCGCGCGAAGGAAGCGTACCTGCGGGGAAAAAACTGCGACATCCTGGAAAAGCCCTTCCTGCTCGAAGACTTGCTCGACAAAGTGCGGCCCTTCATCGGGGCACCGGAATAGTGGGCAGTGGGCAGTGAACGGTGAGCAGAATCGACGCGCGTAGCGCATCCGCTTTCAACTGCCCACTGCCCACTGCCCACTGCTCCGGGGTCGCACCGATTCCCTCGGTAGGGTATGCTTAGCCTCGACGCGCTCATTCATGAGCCGTGTGCCTTTACCCATGCGGCGATACGCGTTTTCCGATAGGAGGAACAGAGCGATGGTAGTCAAGGTCGGCATCAACGGATTTGGGCGCATCGGGCGGCAGGTATTCAAGACGATCTATGGCGGGTACGAGGAAGAGTTGCAGATCGTCGCGGTCAACGACCTGATGGACCTGCACACCATCGCCCACCTCTACAAGTATGACTCCACCTACGGCATCTCCGAGGAGGAGATCGAGGTGAGCGAGCGCGACCTGATCGTGGACGGCAACCCCGTCCATGTCTTCAGCGAGCGCGACCCCGGCAATATCGCCTGGCGCGACTACGGCGTGGATATCGTCATCGAGTCCACCGGCTTCTTCACCGATGCGACCAAGGCGAAGGCGCACATGAACGGCGGGGCGAAGAAGGTGATCATCTCCGCCCCCGCCACCAACGAGGACATCACGCTCGTCCTCGGCGTCAATCAGGACAAGTACGATCCGGCGCAGCACAACGTCATCTCCAACGGCTCCTGCACGACGAACTGCATCGCTCCAACTGCGAAGGTGCTGCTGGAGAACTTCGGCATCGTCAAGGGCGTGATGGTGACGGTGCATTCCTACACGAGCGATCAGGTACTGCTCGACGGTCCGCACAAGGACCTTCGCCGCGCTCGCGCCGCCGGGCAGAATATCGTCCCGACGACCACGGGCGCGGCCCGCGCCCTCTCGCTCGTCATCCCGGAACTGAAGGGTAAACTGGACGGTTATTCGCTCCGCGTCCCGACGCCGACCGTCTCCATCCTCGACCTCACCGTCGAGACTGAGAAGCAGACGACCGTCGAGGAAGTGAACGCCGCCTTCCAGCAGGCCGCAGACGGCGATCTTGAAGGCATCCTCGGCTACAGCGACGAGCCGCTCGTCTCGATGGACTATAAGCAGGACGACCGCTCCGCCATCCTCGACAGCCTCTCGACGATCGTCGTCGGCGGCAACATGGTGAAGGTCGTCGCCTGGTACGACAACGAGTGGGGCTACGCCTGCCGCCTCGCCGACCTGACCAACATGATTGCGGAGCAGGGCGGCTGGCAATAAAAAGTAGGACTGAGGACTGAGAGGGACAAGAGTAGCAACCTTGCGATGTGCTCCTGTGTGGAGGACTGACGGCTGAGTAGCAAGAGACATTCTTGCTCAGTCCTCAGTCCTCAGTCCTCAGTCCTTTCTCTACGACCGAAGGGAGCGCGCATGCCCATCAATAAGCAGACGATCCGCGACATTCCGCCCGCTGACCTGAAGGGGAAGCGGGCGCTCGTGCGGGTGGATTTCAATGTGCCGGTGAACGATGGCGTGGTGGGCGATACGACGCGCATCACCGCTGCCATTCCGACGATTCGCTTCCTGCTCGACGCGGGCGCGGTCGTCGTGCTGATGTCGCATCTCGGGCGTCCGAAGGGGAAGGCGGATCCGGCGTTCAGCCTTAAGCCCGTCGCGCCCGTGCTCGCGGAGCATCTCGGCAGGCCGGTACAGTTCGTCCCCGCCTGCGTTGGGGAGGAAGCCGAGACGGCGGTGCGGGCAGCGCAGCCGGGCGATGTGCTGCTCCTGGAGAACTTGCGCTTCCACCCCGAGGAAGAGGCGAACGATCCCGGATTCGCGGCGCAACTGGCGCGGCTGGGCGATCTCTATGTCAATGACGCCTTCGGCACCGCGCACCGCGCCCACGCCAGCACGGAAGGGGTCGCGCATCTCCTGCCTGCCTATGCCGGGCTCTTGATGGAGAAGGAACTGGACGCCCTCGGCGGCTTGATGGCGGGCGCGAAGCGACCCTTCATTGTCGTGCTCGGCGGGGCGAAAATCTCCGACAAAATCGCCGTGATCGAAAACCTGATGGGCAAGGTGGACGGCTTCTGCATCGGCGGCGGTATGGCGAACACCTTCCTGCTCGCGCAGAACTACGCGGTCGGCAGATCGCTGGTCGAGCGAGACGCGGTCGCCACCGCGCATGACATCCTCGCTCGCACCTCGACGCGCCGTGTCGGCCTGCACGTCCCGACGGACGCGGTCGTCTCGTCGCAGAGCGCGAAGGAATTGCTCGGCGAGCGCGCGGCGGAGCCGGTGACGCGCACCGTGCTGGTCGAAGAGGTCGGACCGGATGACGCGATCTACGACATTGGCCCGATGACCGCCTCCTACTACAGCAGCGTCGTCAAGGGGGCGCGCACCGTACTCTGGAACGGCCCGATGGGTATGTTCGAGGTGCCCGCCTTCGCGCACGGCACCATCGCCCTCGCCCGCGCCGTCGCGGAGGCATCGGCGAAGGGGACGGTGAGCGTCGTCGGCGGTGGCGACTCGGTCGCCGCCATCGAGGAAGCGGGCGTCGCCGACAAGATCACCCACGTCTCAACCGGCGGTGGCGCGTCGCTGGAATTTCTCGAAGGCAAGACGCTCCCCGGCGTCGCCGCATTAAGGACTAAGGACTGAGGACTAAGGACTAAGTGGGGATCGATCCGGCTTAGTCCTTAGTCCTCAGTCCTTAGTCCTCCGTGAACGGAGTGAGCGCAGATGCGGACCCCGATTATCGCGGGTAACTGGAAGATGCACACGACGTACGACGGGGCGATGGACCTCGTCGAGGCGCTGATGGACGAACTCGACAATATCGAGGGGGCCGAGGTCGTCCTCTGCCCGCCCTTCCCGTGGCTGCTCGCCGTCGCGGAATACCTGGAGGAGACACCGATCCTGCTCGGCGCGCAGGACTGCTACTGGGCGGACGAGGGCGCGTTCACGGGCGAAGTCTCCGCCTTAATGCTCAAAGACCTCGCGCAGTACTGCATCGTCGGCCACTCGGAGCGACGCGCGCATTTCGGCGAGACGGACGAGACGGTCAACAAGAAGGTTCACGCGCTCCTCGGGCACGGTGTCCGCCCGATCTGCTGCGTCGGCGAGCGCCTGGAGCAGCGCGAGGCGGGCGAGACGGATGCGTTCGTCAGTGGGCAGGTGCGTGCCGCGTTCGCGGGAGTCTCCGTGGAGGGTGCGCTCGATGTCGTCGTTGCCTACGAGCCGATCTGGGCGATCGGCTCGGGCCGCGCCGCCAGCCCCAAAGAGGCGAACCGCGTCGCCGGGGTGATCCGCGCGGAGATCGCGGCGCTCTATGGCGCGCAGACCGCCGAGGGCGTCCGCATCCAGTATGGCGGCAGCGTCTCCGCCCGCAATGTCGCGGAACTGATGGCGCAGCCGGAGATCGACGGCGCGCTCGTCGGCGGCGCCAGCCTGCGCGCAGACGAGTTCGCCACCATCGTCCGCGCGGCGGCGGAGCGGTAATTTAACTCCTTCTCCGCTGCCGGGCGCAAAGAAAGGGCGGCGCGATGGTGGTCGCGCCGCCCTTGTGTCATCCTGGATCGGTACGGGGATTACCCGTCGCCCAACCGGCGGATGAAGTGACTGAAGTCATTACCGGTTGCCGTCGCTGAGCTGCCGCCCTGCGTGCCGGACGTTGTGCCGGTACCGCTCCCGGAGTTCGTATTGCCAGTGCCGCCGGTTGCCGGCGCCGTTGCGGGGCCTGCTCCGGTGAAGAACGGCGCCACGATCTGCATCACTTGTGCCGGGGTCCGCGGCGTCGCGAACGCTTCCGGCGCGAACAGGTCGGTGCCGGGTGCCGACAGGTCCGCCAAGGCTGACGCGTGCTCCGCCTCCACCGCGTGGATCGACAGCGCCGCCTCCAAGACGTCGAAGTTCTTGATCGACCCCGCCGCCCCCAGGTACGCGCTCGCACCCACCGACTCCACCGTCTGGAAGAACGCCACGATCCCTGCCGCGTCCTTCGGCACGCTCGAGAAGTTGTAGTTCGCCGGTGAAACCGGCGTCCCCCCCAACTGCTTGATCGTCGCCGTGATCGCCGCCACGTGGTCCGTCTCGTGCTGCCCGAACGACTGGAAGTAGGTCGCCGCCCGTCCCGTCAGCACTCCCGCGCCGTTGATCGCCTTGTACGCCGCCGCTTCCAGGTGCTCCAACGTCAGCGCGTAGTTGAGGATC
>JBPCMC010000286.1:0-7888 GCA_051002645.1 Thermomicrobiales bacterium | reverse complement strand
AGGACAGCCATCATTTCGTACTTGCGCACCGTTCCTCCCTTTCCGTGGAGTAAATCGCCCCACCGCGAGGATCGCGCGGCGGTGCAGGCCACGCGCGGATGGAGCGGAAAGGCATCATACTGGCGCGGACCACGTAGCCCGCAGCGCACGGCAGTGTACGCGACCCACGCGCCCCTGTCAATTCGCTCATTGCCGGTTCATTAGATTAGCCTCGGTAAGAAGCAGCGACGTGGCAACGAACCCCGCGAGTACGAGTACCCGTGAGGCAATACGGCGTTCGTCATGCGATCAGCAGGGCCAGGTGAGCGATCCTGATGAGATCGCGCTGTACATCCTGCTCGCCTGCGTCGGACAGGCCACGCGCGGCCAGTGCCTCCCGCAGTGCCGCGAGATCGCGCGTGCCGTCGAGCAGTTCGAGCAGGGCGCTGCCGCGTATGTCGTCCATGCGCACGCTGGTGTGCCGCAGACTGGTGACGATGGGGCCGTCGCGCAGTTGCAGACGGGCCAGCGGGCTTGCGAGTGGGGTGGCGCTGACGCGGAGCGTGAAGGGGAGCGGCTGCACATGCAGTTCGATCAAGCCCGCCGTATACGCACCCAGCACCACGTTCGCCAGCAGGCGCGCGCCCTCATCATCGGCAGTGCCGCTATTCTCGGTGGCGAGCGCAAGGAGCGCGGGGAAGTGGATCGCCTGCGGCCACTGCTCGCCCAGCGCGCGTAGCGCCGCTTTCGCGAGCGGGTGATTCGTCGTCATCTCCGCCCCGGTGAGGCCGACAAATGTCTCCGGCGACGGGGAGTGGATATCCGGCGCGGGCGCGCGGGCGCGCACGGGCGACGCGATGAAGAGGTCCACGAGCCGCGCGGGATTCACCGTCCGGTCGAGCGTCACGTCCTGATGGCAGAGCAGGGTTTGCCGGAACGCCCGCCCGCGCAGGAAATCGCGATATTGCTCGCGCGCGATACGGTCATCCTCGCCCGCATCGTTCAGCGCCTCGGCGATCGGCGACGGGTTGTCGCGCTCACGCATCTCGAAGAAGTCGGCTTCCGCGAGGTAGCGCAGGCCATGATCCGCCGCCTGTTGCGCGAATTGGTGGAAGTAAACCGGCGCATTCACCGCCGCCAAGTAATCATGGAAAATGGCCGCGTCCGATAACGCGGCGATCCGTTCATGCTGATCCCGCTGGATTGCGGCATGGATACCCTCGCCCGATGCGGCGTCGGCGACGGCGCGGATGACCGCCCGCGCCTGGGCGATCTTCGCGCGAGGGTCGGTCACGCCGCGCGTGTGGAAGGTCATCAACTCGCGCGTGATCTCGCGCAACCGGCCGCCCGGATAGGTGTTGTAACTGACGTATGCGACGCCATTCGCGTGCAGATGCGTCGCGCAGATGGCGAGGATTTTCTCCCGTATGGGCGGCGGCACCCACGAGTAGAGGCCGTGCGCGACGATATAGTCGAAGGCGCCGATCTCTTCCGAAATCTCCTGAATATCCTGCTGATGGAGAGCGATATTGCGCAGCCCGAGCGCCGCCGCCATCGCCGTGCCCCTGGCAATCGGCCGCGCGGCGAGGTCGATGCCGACAAAGGCGCTGCCGGGGAGTGTGAGCGCCATCGGGATCAGGTTCGCGCCATCGCCGCAGCCCAACTCCAGCACGCGGCATCGGTCAATCGGCGCGGGCCGCATCCCGAAGAGGGTGGCAAGAGTAGCGAGGCGGTCCGGGTGTGTTTGCGGCAAGGCGAAGCTCGGGTAGGGAATCTCGTCATAGAGATTGCGCTCCGCGCTCGCCGTCATGCGTTTCCCTTTCGTCGGCGCATTCAGGCAACGTCCAGCGATCCGACGACCTCCAGATAGCCGCGCTCGATGAACTGTTCGATCAAGTCGGCGAAGTTGTCTGGGCCGAAGGAGGCGGGGAGGCGACCGGCGGCGTGCTCCTCGTCGTACACCGCGCGCGCGGGCCGCTCGCCATCGAACTGATTGAGGAGCGTCGCCATCCATGGATCGACGCGCGTCGTCGCGAGGAATGGCCGGGGCGACTCAAGGACAAAACGGCTCGGCGCCAACCTCCCGTCCGTGACGGTATGGGTGACGACGACGCGCGCAGTGGACGGAAGGCGCAAGGGAAGGTCGGCAAGCGCGCCCGCCAGCGTCCCCGCCACGCGGTTTTCGGCCACCCACCGCTGCCACTGGAACATCCACGCGAAGCAGTCTCCGTCGGTGCTGGCGCTCAATTCGTAGCGGGTGGTACGGGCCGGTCGCGCGGTCTTCTCCGTTCGCCGCCGCATGACCAGCGCGCCGTACACCTGGCTCCGCGCGCCGATCCGCTCGAACAGCGTGTCCCATCGCCCGATCTCGCCGCGCTCGGCTTCGTTGCGGTGCTCCGCCCACTCCTTGACGAAGTCGCGCGGGGACTTCTCGTTGCCGACCGCGAAGAGCACGTCGAACTCGTCGCGCGCCGCACCGAGCCAGCCCCGCGCCCGCTCCTCGAAGGCGCCCGCGTTGGTGTCCCAGCCCGCGCACATGACGAAGAAGACGCCGCCTGGACGAAGATGCCTCGGCAGCCCCGCCACGCAGCCCCGGACGATGCTCTCCCCCGTTTCGCCCCCATCCCGATAAATCATCCGGTCGTCGAGCGCCGGGACATACGGCGGGTGCGCCACGATTCGGTCGAAGGTCTCCCCCGCGACTGCGGCATAGAGATCGCTCTCGACGACCGCGACATTCTCGCAGCCGTTGAGGAGCCGGTTGAACAGGGCGAAATGAGTGGCGCGGGCGGTGATGTCGGCGGCGACGGCGCGGCCCGCCGTCCGGCCGAGCGCCATCGCCGCGATGCCGGTGCCGGAGCAGAGATCGAGCGCCGAGTCCGCCGGGCCGGGGGGCAGGAGGCGCAGGAATTGGAGCGTCCCGGCGAAGATGGCGGGGAAGACGATGTCCGGCGGCGGCACGAATGGCGAGCCATCCGGGCTGTCATGCCGGTCGGACGCGATCAGGAAGCCGCCGACTGGGTAGAGCAAGATGGGCGCGTACCACCATTCGCGCTGCTCCTGCCCGTCCGCGAAATTGCCCAATCGCAGGAGGCCGAGCGCCGTACATGCCGCCAGCAGATCGGGGCCGATGACCTCCTCGACGGCGGCGCGTGGGCAGGAGATGGCGAAGAGAAACAAACGGATGAGGAGCGGGAGGAGCGGCCCATCGGCGTTGCGGTCGGCCACCTCCGACGACACCGAGCGGAATTCGGAGAGCTCCTTGATCCCCAGGACGCGGCAGATCGTCTCCTCCGCAAAGTCCGCCTCAGTCAGCCAGGATCGGACAGTCGCGCACGCGGCCGGATTGTCGAGACGGAGCGGAAAGGCTCCCGCCGTTGGTTGACTCTCGTTCGTCGATGCATTGCCAATCATGCGTGGTGTCTCCCTCGAATCATCGATCCGGCGGGAGCAACCCGCATAACGGGCGATAGAGGAATCGCCTTGGCACGCGGTCAGCGCGTCCCCTATGTCCGTATGACCGGGAACATAGCACGCCCATGGACGAGTCAGCAAGGAAACCGACAATCAGGAGTGCTAGACGCCGCGTTGCGCCCGGAGCGTGGTCTCACGCTCCAGCGACTCCGTGTATCTCTAGTAGTTAGATTGCTGATCAGCGAGCAATCGGCCCCACTGCGGTCCGAAGAGATCCAGACTGCACGCGAGGCCATCATATGATAGATTATCCGCCAACCCATGTGCGCGACCCACCATTAACTCCATCGAGACAGATGGGTCGGCAGCGCTGACGAATGTGTTCACGAAATCCTCTTTGTCCAGCCAGGCTGCTGCATTCGCCAGCACCTCCGCGCTTGTCGCCTCCACCGCCCCGAAATAGCTGCTCGCATTGCCCCAGACATCCGCCCGTCCCGGCTCATCCTCATCAGCAGTCATCCAGAAGCTGGCGACACCCCGGAGGATATAAACAGGCGTATCGGGAACCGTGCCTCTACCTTGGAGAGTAGCCGCTCGATTTCTCCTCGCCGCTCGATCGGTGCTTCGCGATAGAAACGAGAGAGTTGCCCTGTCGCCACCAAATACCCCGCCTCGACGTCGGCATCTTGCAGAGCATACGTTTTCGGAATGTCGAGAAGTCGCACCGTCTCTCGCGGCCTGCAGAGCTTGTACGCTGTGTCGTCCAGCCAAGCATCGAGAAAACGCCGCCGCACATTCTCGCGCCAGCGATCCAGATGAATGCGCGTCTCAGCGTTACTTTCATGACTTGACTTGCGATTCTTTTCGGCTTTCTGGCTTCGTTCGTTTGCGATCTCTCGTCGTAGCGCTTCAAGCCTCTCACCTTCCAACATCTTCTCCTCGTGTGCGAAGCCAGCCGACATCGGGGACGAGCGATTCCTGCGGGGCGGCGGAGGGCGCGGCGCGCTTGGGGCGGGGGCGCATCGTCGCGGCGGCATCGCGGTCGGGGACGGCGAGGGCAATCAGCGCGCCGATCAGCGCGAAGGCGGCGGCAGTCAGGAAGGCGGCGCGGTAGGCGGCGAGATGCGGCTGCATCACCCCGGTCACGCTCCGCTGGACGGGGCCGACGGCGGCGAGGACACTACTGAGGATGGCGACGCCGAGCGCCAGACCCAACTGCCGCTGGACATTGGAGAGCATCGCCGCCTGCCCGGTCGCGGCGGGCGAGATGGTGGCGAATCCCGCCGCCTGCGCGGGCAGGAAGACGTACGCCATGCCGACGCCGATCAGGAACATCAAGAGCCGAATGAGCCACGGACTGCTGTCGAGCCGGATGAAGCAGAGTAGGGAGATCGCGGTCGTCACGCCGATCAGTCCCCCGGCCATCAGGCGGCGCGGCCCGACGCGCGGGTAGAGGCGCGCGACAAGTTGCGTCGAGCAAAGCACGCCGAGCGCCTCGGGGAAGGTCGTCAGGCCCGACGAGAGCGGGTCGGCCCCGCGCGCCTCCTGCAAGAAGAGCGGCACGAGGAAGAGGATGCCGGAGAAGCCGGCGGACGAGAAGATCGTCACCAGATTCGTCGTATTGAAGAGCCGGTCGCCGAGCAGACGCAGATGGACCATCGGCGCTCGTGCCCGCAACTCGACGGCGACGAAAACGATCAGGAGCAGCAGCCCGATGACCGCGCAACCGAGGATGACCGGCGAGGTCCAGCCATGCGATGGCCCCTCGCTCAGCGCGTACATGACGAGCGGGAAGCTCGTCGCGGCGAGCAGGAAGCCGGGCAGGTCGAACCGCCCGGCGACCGACTCCCGATGCTCGTGCAGGAAGAGCAGGCCGAAGACAAAGGCGGCGATCCCGACCGGCAGATTGATGTAGAAGACCCACCGCCACGAGAACTGAGTGGTCAGCAAACCGCCGAGTACCGGCCCACCGGCGGGCCCGAGGATGCGCGGGAAGATGAGGATGCGCGAGACCTGCACCCGCTCGCTGGGCGGGAAGGTGCGATAGAGCATGGTCGTGCCCACCGGGGTGAGCATCCCGCCGCCCGCGCCTTGCAGGAAGCGGAAGAGGACCAGCTGATTGAAACTCTGCGCCGCGCCACACAATGCCGACGCGCCGGTGAAGAGCGCCAGTGCGATGAGGAAGACGCGCTTGGTGCCGAAGCGGTCGCCCAGCCACCCGGACGCCGGGATGAAGACCGCCAGGCTGACGAGGTAGCCGACGACTACCTCATCGATCGACGCGGTCGGCACACCGAACTGGCGGCTCAAGGTAGCGAGCGCGACATTGACCGCCGTCGAGTCCAGGGAGCTCATGAACATCCCGCAGACAAAAACGACGGCCACGACGATTTTTTGGTTGATCGGGCGGCGGGGCAAAGGCTCTACGCTCCAAACTGGGATGTGCCACGCACATCAGGGCGGACAGGATTGCGCCCCCTTCGGCGGCAGACGATGGAGAGGGTACCGCATGATCGGCGGATGTGTCACGCCGCTGTCACTCCCGCACGAAGATCGCGTCGCAGTGTACGCAGTAATAGGTGTGCCGCCATGTCTCCAGGCGCTTCTCGTAGGCGGCATATTCCTCGGCGTTCGTGGCGGCGGTGTCGACGCGCATTCGCCAGTACCAGAGGGCGAGGAGCACCGTCAGTCCGACGGCGACGAGCACATTGGTCGAGAAGCCGAGCGGCGAGAAGTCGCGCCGCACGAAGACGCCGACATCCATGAAGAGGACGACCGCGAGGCCGAGCGCGAGGCCGATGTTGATATCCCGCGTGCACGTCTCGACATAGTTCGGTGGCCGCAATCGCTCCGCGAGAGCGGTTGCTGTCGAATCGACCTCGTCAGGACGGGAGAGGGTATGCCCGCAGTAGGGGCAGAGGTGTGCAATGTGCGTGTCCATGGGATGCGCCATTTACTCCGTGACCGAACGCAAGAGATTGAAGAGCGCGGCTTTCTCCTCGAAGCCGATACCCGGCGCGTCCGAGGGGCGGACATAGCCTGCCTCGACCGGGATAGTGTCCGCGAAGCCGCCGAAGGGCTGGAAGACGCCGGGATACGACTCGTTCCCGCCGAGCCCCAGCCCCGCCGCGAGGTTGAGCGCCATCTGGTGCCCGCCGTGCGGGATCACCCGCCGCGCAGACCAATGGTACTCCTCCAGCATCGCCAATGTGCGCAGGTACTCCACGAGGCCGTAACTGAGCACGGGATCGAACTGCAACACATCGCGGTCTGGCCTCATGCCGCCGTAGCGGATCAGGTTGCGCGCATCCTGCATCGAGAAGAGATTTTCGCCCGTCGCGATTGGCGGCGCGTAGTGGCGACCGAGCGCCGCCTGAATCTCATAATCGAGCGGGTCGCCCGCCTCCTCGTACCAGCGCAGATCATACGGCGCGAGCGCGTCCGCGTAGGCGATGGCGGTCGGCAGATCGAAGCGGCCATTCGCGTCCACCGCCAGCGACTGCCCCGCACCGACGACCGCGAGCACCGCCTCGATGCGCTCCACATCCTCCCTGAGCGACGCACCGCCGATCTTCATCTTGACGACGGTGTAGCCGAGGTCGAGGTAGCCGCGCATCTCGTCTTGTAGGGCGCGGAGGTTCTTGTCCGGCTGATAGTAGCCGCCCGCCGCATAGACAAAGACGCGCTCGTCTACCGCGCCATCGCGGTAGCGGTCGGCGAGCACGCGGTAGAGTGGCTTCTCTTCGATCTTCGCCACCGCGTCCCAGACGGCCATATCGACCGTGCCAACCGCGACAGCCCGCTCGCCGTGGCCACCCGGCTTCTCGCCCGTCATCATCGTCTGCCAGATGCGGTGCGGATCGAGATTGTCTCCCGCGTCATTAATCAGCGATTCCGGCGCGGCCCGTTCGAGGCGCGGCACGAACCGCTCTCTGAGCAATCCGGTCGCCGCGTACCGCCCGTTTGAGTTGAACCCGTAGCCGACCACCGGCTTGCCGTGCCGCACCACGTCCGTGACGACAGCGACCACCGAGGTCGTCATCTGCGTGAAATCGACGTAGGCGTTGCGGATATCCGACTGCATCGAGGCGGTCGTTGCATGAATTTTCGTGATGCGAACCATCATGCCTCCCGGTAGCGCAGGCTTTCCAGCCTGCGGGCCGGACGCAGGCTGGAAAGCCCATGCTACCCTATGTTACCCGACGCGATGGGGCGCGAGCGCCTCGTAGTTCGGGTCCGCGCCGATGCCGGGGACATTCGGCGGGCTGACCGTGCCGTCGTCGTTGAGCCGCAGCGTCTCTTTGTACGTCTTCCCCCACATCGGGTCCACACTGTCGCGGTAGAACTCCAGGATCAGGCCATTGCTGATCGCCGCGACGAGATGGACATGAATATCCTGGGCACCATGTGGCGCGATATCCAGGTCGTGCGCCTGCGTCAGCGCCGCCACCTTCATGAACTCCGTCACCCCGCCCAAGATGTTGGCGTCGGCATT
>JBPCMC010000285.1:0-25830 GCA_051002645.1 Thermomicrobiales bacterium | reverse complement strand
GGGAAGAGGTGGAGGGTGCTGGTGCTGTCGAAGTCTCAGCCCACGCCGTCATGCGCCCCCTCCCCCCCCTCCCCGCCACCGATGACTCCTTTCAGTCATAGGGGTTCGTCAAAAACGCGCGGAGGCGACCGACATCGCGCAGGGGGGGAGTGAGTGGTGGCGACTGCGACGATGTTGCAGACAGAATTTGCATTCTTGCTCCCCTATGGCTACGTCGACGAGCGCGGCAATCGCCATCAGCACGGCACGATGCGGCTCGCCACCGCGCTGGACGAGGTCGAGCCCCTGCGGGATCCGCGCGTGCAGGCCAATCAAGCCTACCTCAGCATCCTCCTTCTCAGCCGGGTCGTCCGGCGGTTGGGGGATATTAGCCCGGTTGGCGCCGCGGTGATCGAGGGGCTCTTCGCCGCCGATTTCTCGTACCTTCAGGACCTCTACGTCCGCATCAACGATCATGGCACGAGTCTCATCGAGACGCAGTGCCCCGCGTGCGGCGCGCGATTCGCGCTGGACCTGTCGGCGGAATCGACCGAAGAATAGCCGGAGTGATGAGGGGCAACGATGGAGGAGCGCGCCGGAGCACATGAAGATGGCGAGACAGCCGGTGACACACCGGGTGAGACACACACCGGGCAGGCAGGAGCGATCGACGTGCAGCGATTGGCCGACAAAGTCTACCGGCTTGCGATGGCCGAGGCACGCCTGGCGCGCGCTCGTGGCGAACGCGGCGGCGGGCGTGGGGAGCGATGAGCGATGGCGCAGGAGAAGCAAAAGCAAAAGGAGCCGGAGTCGTATCCGAACTGCCGGTTTTACGTCCAGGTCGACAGCATCACGGCGGCCGTCTTCACCGAGGTTGGCGGCATCCAGGTAGAGACCGCCTTCTTCGATTACGAGGAAGGGGGCAATAATGGGTTTGTCCACCGTCTGCCGGGGCGGACGAAGGCGAGCAACCTGACGCTGAAACGCGGCATGAGCAAATCCAACGACTTCTTCAAATGGCACGCGGACATCACGCGGGGCAAGATCGATCGGCGCAATGTCTCCATCATCATGTTCGACGCCGGGGGCAACGAACTGATGCGCTGGAACCTCCTGCGGGCCTATCCGGTCAAATGGGTCGGGCCGCAGTTCAATGCCACGGGCGGGCAGATGGTGATCGAGACGCTCGAATTGGCGCATGAAGGCCTGGATGTGGGGTAGCGACGTGCCGCGACGACGGATACACAACCGGTTGAGCGGGCAACGCGGCCTGGCGGATTGGGTGGTCTCCCGCCATGTGCTCGCGCGGCGTTTGCTGCGCGGGCCGCTCCTCGTCCAGTTCGTCGCGCCCGCACCCGCACCTGAGCGGCGGGCGGGGCGAGCGCGCACGGTGTTCCGCCCCCGATTGATCGCCGATTCTGCGCCACGGGCGGAGGGCGCACTGCGGAGCGACGCCGAACGTTCTCTGAACGCCGAAGGCGTATGGGCCGTGGCACCCCCTATCGTTGAGGATGCCCAACCGGCACCCGCTGCGCACGCTCTTCCTGCGGACACATATCTCGTCGCGCACGATGATGCGGAGCGGCCTGCGGCAGCGATAAGCGCGACTGCGGAGCCCACCCGCCTCGAAGAGCGCGCCGCTGACATCGCGCCGCCCGCGCAACAGGCGCTACCGCCGCGCGAGCGTCTTGGTCGCCGTGTCGAGGAGCGCGTGCAGGAGATGCCGCCTCCGATGGCGTCGGTTGCACCGATTCCCGCCGCCCCTACGCCGGAGCGTGCTGGCGCGACGGCTCCTCCGCGTGTTGAGCAGCCACTCGCGAACGCGCCCGCACCGTATCAGGCGACGACGCTCGATACATCAGACGCGGGGGATGTGATCGTTCCTCAGCCTGAGAACCTGTCTAGCCATTCGGTCGAGGCGACCGAACCGGACCGTCACTCGACGGAGATTCCGTCCGCCGCGCTGCCGCCAGAAATGACCGCTCCCGCTCTGCCGGACGAGCGACGCAGCGAGCAGCGTAGCGTAATCCAGTCGGATACAGCGGAGCATCCCGCTCCCGCGTCGGCACCGCGCGACGAGGCAATTGCGTCACCTGCGGCGCACGCATCCGCTGTCGAGTATGAGGCGCAAGGGCGACCGACCCCCCCTGAGACGGCGACGCAGCGACCGGAACGGTCGGTGAGTGAAGAACGCCATGCCACTCCGGTCCGTGAATCTTCGCCTGCCGAGACTCCGGGCGTGGAGCGGGATGTGGTCGCCGAGCGTCCGCAGTCGAACGCGCCCCAAGGTGTTCCTGCTGCCACACCAGCTGCGTCTGTACCCTCCCCGGCCACGGCGGGAGAGACACCCGTCGCGGACTTATTCGCGTCGCGTGGGCCGGATCGCTCGCCCGCCGCATGGTTAGCGCGGCTCACCGGCGCGGTGCCGCCTCCGCCCGAACAGACGGCCGCCCCCGCAATCCCTCCGGCGCCCCCGTTCGAGGAATTGGGCGGCGGGCCGGCTTCGCCAAAGGGGCAGTCTGCAAGCCCTCCGGCGTTCGCGCCTCCGGCGTCCTCCGAGGGTGCGACGCCGCCATTTCTTGCGCCGTCGCCACGCTTCGTCGCGCCAGCGCGGGCGCGTACACCGGCCATCGAGCCGGTCGAGAGGGAAGAAACGCGGGCAGATGCGACAGGACTGGCGCATGAGATTGCCACGACGATTGGCCTCGATCCTCAAGTGATCAGTGGCAGCGCGCAGGAAATGGAGCCGCCTTCGCCCCTCGATGATGCACAGCCCTTGCCCGAACCGGAGCGCAGCATCATCGAACGAGGCGTAGAGACAACGATGATTGCAGCATCCGAGGACGATGGAGAGATACGACCGCCGCCCCCCATGCCGGATACCATTCCGGTCGCCCCACCGGACGGAGTCGGTGACGCGGAGCTTTTCGTCTCTCCTGGCACCGACCGCTCGCCTGCGGCGTGGATTGAGCGTTTGCGACGGGCGGAGAGCGCAGCCGTGGAGCGAGAGCCCGCTCCCCCGATCACTCCCGGTCAGCCAGCGCAGGGAGCGTTACCGCGTCGCACGGTTGCCAAACCCACGGAGGTCAACCCGCCGGATATGCGCCGGGAGGAGCGCGCGCCGAGGCCTCTGCCGGAGGCGTCGCGCCGGTTCCTTCAACCGCTGGTCGGGATCGATCCGGGCGATGTGCCCGTGCATGAAGGGGCGCGGGCGGACGCCGTCACCGCCGCCTATCGCGCGGACGCGCTCACCGACGGCAATGTGGTGCTGCTCGGGGCGGGCAAAGATGTCGGTGCGCCGGAGACCCTCGGCCTGATCGCGCACGAACTCACCCATGTTGCGCGGCGTCGAGATCCGCGCTTCGTCCCGCCGATTGGCCGTGCGGATGAGCGGGCTGGCCGATTCAATCTCCCCACTGGTGCGGCACCTGAGACGGACGACACCGCCTCCCTCGCCGATGAAGAGACGCTGGCGCGGCGGGTCGAGTCGCGCGTCACCGATGCGGCGCGTGCGACCGACACAACCCCATCGCCCCGGCCGCGCCCGCCCTCGTTACGGGTGAGCCGTCCGACGTGGGCGGATGCCCCCGTAGCGCCGCCTGCTGCGGAGACGCAGCGGGGCGAACGGGCGGATGATCCCTGGGGCGGGCTGCCCGCGCCGTGGGAGCCGCTACCCGGCTGGCTGACATCGCCCGCGCCCGACGCCCCGATGCCGGCGAATGTCACTCCGCTGCCGGTGGCCGCGCCCGCGCTCGCACCCGTCGCGCCGGTGCCGCAACTGGCGGAGGAGGGGCGCGAGAGCGACGGTGAAAGTGCGGCCCCCGAGCCCGCTGCCGTATCGTCACATGACGCACATACACCGGCGCCTGCAGAGCCCGATCTCGATGCGCTCGCCCGGCAAGTCTATGTCCTCCTGAAGCGACGGCTGGCCCTCGAACGCCGCAGTTTTGGATAGAGAGGGAAGAAGGTACGACGTGCAACGAAAGAATCTGGAGCACGCGGAAATCAAGAATCTCGATACGGGCGGCCCGGCAATCAAATGCCTGTTCAACCCCAAGGAGTACGCGTTTACCAAGCAGAACCAGTGGAAGAACGCGCCGAATAAGAGCACGAATGTCCCCTCGATGGAGTTTGGCGGCGGGAACCCCGCGACCCTGACGATGCAACTCTTCTTCGACACCTACGACACCACCGAGAAGCCGAAGGATGTCCGCAAGGAGTACACGGACGCCATCTGGGATTTGATGATGATCGACACGAAGAAGAAAGACCCGAAGACCCACAAGAGCCGCCCGCCGAAGGTCCACTTCCAGTGGGGGAAGGCGTGGTCGTTCGACGCGGTGATCACCAGCCTGAAGCAGAACTTCACCCTCTTTCTGTCCGACGGCACGCCCGTGCGCGCCACGGTGGACGTGACCTTCCAGCAGATCAAGGACGCGAAGCTCTTCCCCAAGCAGAATCCGACTTCCGGCGGCGACGGCGGCGAGCGCGTCTGGACGGTCAACGAGGGCGATTCGCTCGCCTGGATCGCCTACAAGGAGTACGGCGACGCGAGCCAGTGGAAGCGGATCGCCGAGGCGAACCGGCTGGTGCAGGTGCGCCACCTGCCGCCCGGCATGGTGCTGGAGATCCCGAATGGCTGATACCGCGCACTTGCTCAGCCAGTTTTATGTGAAGATCGACGGTCAGAACGCCTCCGAGGAGTTCATGCACGACCTGACCGAGGTGCGGGTCGAGAACAGCCTGCATCTGCCGGATGTCGCCACGCTCGTGCTGCACGACGCGCACCTGCACTGGGTCGACTTCGCCGGCCTCGCACCGGGTAAGACGGTCCAGATTTCGGCGAAGTCCGGCCAGAAAGAGCAGCCGGTCTTCGATGGTGAGATTGTCGAGCTCGAACCGGAATTCAGCCCGAGTATGCCGCTCGTTGTCGTCCGGGCGTTCGACCGCCTGCACCGGCTGGCGCGCGGGCGGTTCGTGCGCTCGTACCTCAATGTGAGCGACGCGGACCTCGTCCGAAAAATCGGGCAGGAAGTCGGCTTGCAAGTGGCGATGGACGCAACCAGCCAGGTTCATGCGTACGTCCTGCAGAACAACCAGACGAACCTCGAATTCCTCCGTGGCCGGGCGGCGGCGCTCGGCTACACGCTCTTCGTCCAGGGCAAGACGCTCCACTGCGAGCCGCCCCGCGCGGATGGGCAGCCGGTACCGCTCGAGTGGGGCGCGACCCTGAGCGCGTTCACGCCCCGCATGACGACCACCGGGCAGGTCGATGATGTGACCGTGCGCGGCTGGGACCCGGCCACCAAGCGGGAGATCGTCGGGCGGGCGCAGAAAGGCCACGGCGCGCCGAGTGTCGGCGAGGCCAAGAGCGGCGGCGAACTCGCCCATTCGGCCTTCAACCTCCCGGCGCAGGGCCTGGTGACGAACCGGCCGGTGCGCAATCAGGCGACCGCCGACCAGCTCGCGCAGGCGCACGCGGACCACGCGGCGGCGCGTTTCATCGAGGCGGAGGGAGCGACGGGCGGCAACCCGGCGATCATCGCGGGCGCGTCGGTGCATGTCAGCGCCGTCGGCGACCGCTTCAGTGGCACCTACCTCGTCACGAGCGCCGTCCATCTCTTCAATGCCAAAGAGGGATACACAACCCAGTTCAATGTCTCCGGCCACCACCCGGCGACGCTCTTCAACCTGCTCTCGCCCGCGCGTGACGACCCGCCGATGGCGGGGATGATGATCGGCCTCGTCACCGATAATCAGGACCCGGACGGTCAGGGGCGGGTGAAGGTGAAATTCCCCGCCCTCTCCAGCGACCATGCCAGTACGTGGGCGCCGGTCGTCGTGCCCGGTGGCGGGGCGGAGCGCGGCATCGAGTTCCTGCCAGAGGTCAACGATGAGGTGCTGGTCGCCTTCGAGCAGGGAGACGTGCATCACCCCTTTGTCCTCGGCGGGCTGTGGAATGGCGTGGACGGGCCGCCGGAGAGGAGTGATTCGATCATCACCAATGGCCGCGTCCAGAAGCGCATCATCCGCTCGCGCACGGGGCATACGATCATCCTCGACGATAGCGACGGCGGCGGCGGCATCACGATCCAGGACAAGAACGGCAACAAGATCGTCCTCGATACCGCGTCGAATGCGCTCACCATCGACGTGAAGGGCAACGCGAGTGTGAAGGCGCAGGGAAACCTGAGCCTGGAGGCGCAGGGGCAGGTGACGATCAAGGGCGCGATTATCAACCTGAACTAGGACGGAGCGTGCGATGGGCCAGCCAGCAGCGAAACTCGGCGATCAGATCGTGGCGACGGATATCCATATCATCCTCATCCCCGCCGCCCTTGGCGTGCCCGTGCCGACGCCGCTACCGAATCCTTTCAACGGGATCATCACCGGCAATGTGAGCGGCACGGTGCGCATCATGGGTCAGCCCGCCGCGACGCTCGGCAGCACGGCGACGAACACGCCCCCGCATATTCCGCAAGGCGGCCCCTTCGCCAAGCCGCCGACCAATCAGGGGACGATTATCATCGGCAGCCCGACGGTGATGATTAACGGCAAGCCGGCGGCGCGCAATGGCGACACGGCGCTGACCTGCAATGACCCCGTTGACCTCCCGGTCGGGAAGGTCGTGGCGGTCGGGACGGTGAACATTGGCTGAAGGGAGCGGCACGGATGTCTGATCTCCTCGGCGTCGGTTGGGCATTCCCGGTCGGGGTGGACGCGCGCGGCCGCATCGCGCTCGTCCGCCAGACATTCGATATCGATGAGGCAATCCGCATCATCCTCGAGACGCCGAAGGGGCAGCGCGTCATGCGCCCGGAGTTCGGCTCCAACCTGCACGACCTGATCTTCGCACCGAATAACGCGACGACAGCAGGGTTGGCCGCCTACTACGTCGAGGAGGCGCTGGGGATGTGGGAGCCGCGCATCACGTTGTTGGAGGTAGACGCGCACCCGGACGAGGCCGACCCCGGTCGTTTGCTCATCGAGATTTCCTACGAGATCAAGGCGACCTATGACCGCCGGACGCTCGTCTACCCGTTCTATCGCATCCCGGAAGAAACCCCACCGAGCGTGGAAGAATAAGGAATTGCGCCGATGCCTTTGCCGACGCCCAAGCTCGACCAGCGCCAGTTTCAGAGCATCGTCGATGAGGCGAAGCTGCTGATCCCGCAGTATTGCCCGGAATGGACGGATCACAACGTCAGCGACCCCGGCGTGACGCTGATCGAACTGTTCGCCTGGATGACGGATATGCTGCTCTATCGCGTCAATCAGGTGCCCGATAAAGTCTACCTCACCCTGCTGAACCTGATCGGCGTGCAGTTGGATCAGCCGCGCGCTGCCCGCGCCGCCGTCACTTTCTATCTCTCCCTCTCCGCGACCCATCTCGGCGAGATCACCATTCCGGCGGATACCGAGGTCGCCACCGTGCGCACCGAGACGAGCGAGGCGATTGTCTTCACGACGGAGGAGGACCTGACGATCCGGCCTGCCGAGATTGCGGGTACGTTCTCCGGGGGCGCGGCGCCCGGCCGGTCATGGACGCCGATCGATCTCCAGCGCCTGCTCCCCGGCGACCGTGTGCCGATCTTCCCGCCGTCGCTGGCGCCGGGCGACTCCTTCTACGTCGCATTCAAGGCCGACCACAGCAATCACGTCCTCGCCCTTATCATGAACTGGGAGCAGGCGGGCGGCGCCGGTGTAGACCCCTCCGATCCGCCGCTGGAATGGCAGGTCTGGCAAGGTCGCCAGACGGGTTGGGTGCCCTGCGTGCGGGAGCACGACGGGACGCTGGGCTTCAATCAACCGGGCGAGATCATCCTGCGCACCCCCGCGATGGCGCGGGAGGAGTGGGACGGCCTGAACGCGTACTGGTTGCGCTGCCAGTTGACCGGCGCGCAGGCGGGCCCGCAACCGTACGCGGTCTCGCCCGATCTGCAGCAGATGACCGTCGAGTCGCGCGGCGGCACGACGTACGCGCGCAACGTGGTCACCGTCCGCGATGAAGCGCTCGGCCAGAGCGACGGCAGGCCGGGGCAGACTTTCCGCTTGCTCCATACACCGGTGCTCGCGCGGGGCGAGGAAGAGACATTGATCGTCGAGCCGCCGGGAGGTGAACCGCAACAATGGAGCGAGGTGCGCGACTTCGCGGAGTGCCACCGCGAGGACTGCTGCTTTACCCTCGATGATCTGGACGGGACGATCACCCTCGGGCCGTCGCTCCTGCAACCGGACGGCGAGGTCTACGGGTTCGGCGCGGTGCCGGAAAAAGGGAGCGCCCTACGCTTCACGCGCTATCAATATGGCGGGGGCGTCATCGGGAATATCCCCGCGCGCGCGCTCACCGTATTGAAATCCTCCATCCCCTACATCACGCGCACGATGAACTGGGAGGCGGCCTTCGGTGGCCGCGACGCGGAGAGTCTGGATCACGCCAAACTGCGCGCCCCGCTCGAATTGCGCACCCGCACGCGCGCGGTGACCGCTGACGACTACGAGTTCCTCGCGCAGCAGGACCCCGGCGTGGCGCGCGCCCGCTGTCTGGCACCGGGTGCGCAACCGGGTGGGCAGGGGGAGCCCGCGCCGGGGCACGTCACCGTGCTTGTGCTGCCGCGCGTCGCCGAGGAGGATGGGCGTCTCCCGCCCGATCAGTTGACGCTCTCAGCCGAACTGCGCGAGTCCGTCCGCGCCTTTCTCAACGAGCGGCGCCTGCTCGGCACGACGCTCGAGGTGCGGGCGCCGCGCTATCACTGGGTCTCGGTGCAGACGACGCTGCGCATCGCGGAGCGGAGCAGCCCCGCCGCAGCGATCGCGCGGGCCGAGCAGGCGCTTTACCATTTCCTCAACCCTCTCTGCGGCGGGGCAGGTGGGCGGGGGTGGCCGTTTGGCCGCGCGCTCCATGTCTCGGAAATCTACGGATTGCTCCTGCGGGTGCCGGGCGTCGAATCGGTCGAGGATGTCCAACTCAGCGTGCGCGATGTGGGGAGCACGGGCGCGGCCCGCTCCGTCGATACCCTCCTGCCGATTGCGCCCGACGCGGTGATCTGCTCGGACCGGCACACAGTGGAATGGCGACGCTAGACTGCGGATTGTGGGGATGCGGTGTCGATGACGCTCGGCCAATTGATCGTCCAGCTTGGTGAGACGGTCATCCAGACGGTCTCGCTGAACACGCCCGTGCTCACCATCGGGCGTGACCTGGGCAACAGCATCGTCTTGCCGGAGTCGCGCGTCTCCCGGCAACACGCGGAGATCCGGCTGGAAGCAAGCGGCGTGATCCTGGTCGATGTCGGCACGCCGAACGGGACGTATGTCGATGGCGTGCGGCTGCTCGCGCATCAACCCCATCTCCTCTTACCCGGCTCGGTCGTGCAGATCGGGCCGTATCTGCTCCTCTATCGGACGCCGGATGCCGCCCAGCCCGCCGAAGCCGCCCTCGCCGCCGCGCCCGTCGTCCCGCTGGACGTGATGCCGAGCGCAGTCGGCCCGGCACGGTCGGCAGCGCGCCCCCGCCATCCGGTCCCCCGCGCGAAAGGCCCATTGAGCGCCTACCTGCGCGATTTGCCGATCATTTACCAGGAGAGCGACTTCATCGGGCGCTTCCTGCTCATCTTCGAGTCGATGTGGGAGCCGCTGGAGCAGCGGCAAGACCAGATCGCGATGTATTTCGACCCGCGC
Source organism: Thermomicrobiales bacterium (assembly GCA_051002645.1). Classification (GTDB taxonomy): domain Bacteria; phylum Chloroflexota; class Chloroflexia; order Thermomicrobiales; family JALYUS01; genus JALYUS01. Next base: position 16,170 of record JBPCMC010000285.1, on the reverse strand, counting down.
ACCTGCCCGGAGCCGTTTCTCTCCTGGCTGGCCGGCTGGCTGGCGCTCTCGCTCGATGACGATTGGCCGGAGAACCGCAAACGCCTGCTCGTCGAGCGCGCGACGGACTTGTACCGCGCGCGCGGGACGACGGACGGTATGCGGCAGATGATCGAGGTCTGCACGGGCCTGTCGCCGGAGATCGAGGAAATGACGGGCGAGCCTTTCGTCTTCCGCGTCACGGTGGCGTCCTCTCCCCGCGACGATGTGGACCGCCGGTTGGTGGAGCAACTGATCGTCGCCCATAAACCGGCACATGCGGGGTACCGGCTGGAGTTCCGTACGTGAGCGATTTGATCGGCCAGACAATCGGTAACTACCGCGTCGAGGCGCTCATCGGCTCGGGCGGCATGGCGCAGGTCTACCGGGCCGTCCATGTGAACCTCAACCGCCCCGCCGCGATCAAGGTGATGCACGCGAACCTCGCCGCCGATGCGACGTTCCAGAATCGCTTCAAGCAGGAGGCGAAGGCCGCCGCCCAACTGAGCCACCCGAATATCATCGCCATCCACGACTTCACCGAGCAGGAGCAGGGCGGCCTGCTCTATCTGGTGATGGAGTACATCGCGGCGGGGTCGGTGCGCACGCTGCTCCAGCAATCGGGCGGTGCGACGCCGCTCCCCCTCGCCCTCGGGGTCGATCTCGTCCAGCAAGCGGCCAACGGGCTCGCCTTCGCGCATAGCCGCGGCATGATCCACCGCGATATTAAGCCGGACAACCTGCTGCTCGGCGAGGCCGGGACGCACGCGGGCGCCGGTCATGCGTACACGGTGAAGATCGCTGACTTCGGGCTGGCCCGCCTCGTCGAGGGCGGCGTGGCGACCCGGTCGGGTGTGACGATGGGCAGCCCCGCCTATATGTCGCCGGAGCAGTGCGAGGGGGTGGATCTCGATGGCCGCAGCGATCTCTACTCGCTCGGCATCGTGCTCTACGAGGTCACGACTGGCTATCTGCCGTTCGAGATCAAGACGGTCAGTGACGCCGTGTACAAGCACATGTCCGTCGCGCCGCTCTCGCCGCGCACAGTGCGCCCGGACCTGCCGATCGCCCTGAACGAGATCATCCTGCGTTGCCTCGCCAAGCGGCCCGGCGACCGCTTCGCGACGGCGACCGATCTCTCGGTCTCGTTGCAGGCGGTCCTGGACGAACTCGGCCCCTCCGCACCGGCGCGAGCGCCCAATCCGGTGCGACAGACCGTTCAGGTGCCGTCCACCACGGCTGCCATCCCGCCGCCCGCCCCGCGCGTCGGGCGCGGGTCGTCGCTGCCCCGCCTCTATGTGCTCGATCAGAACGGGCAGCAGCAAAACATGCTGGCGATCAGCACGCGCGGCGTGACGCTCGGGCGCGCGGCGGACAATGTCGTCGTGCTTGCCGATCCGCTTGTCTCCCGCGCGCATCTCCGGGTGGATTGGGACGGCAAGCAGGTGACCGTCACCGATCTCGGCGCGGCGAACGGCACCTACCTCGGCGATCTCCGGCTGACGCCGCAGATGCCGCAGGTGTGGACCGGCGACGAATGGCTGCGTGCCGGGCCATTCTGGCTCTATGTCCAGCCATCGAACGGGCAGGCGGTGTCGGAGACCCGAGCGATCCCCGCCCCGCCGCCCGTGCCCCCGGTGACGCCGGTCCTTGCGGCGCCGGTCATCGCGCCACCGGAGCCGCCACCCGCCGTCTCCACGCCACCGCCCGCTTCCCCCTCGCCCGCCCGCGACAGTGGCCGCATCCGCGTGGTGGTCGAGGAGGGGCAGACGCTCCAGATCACGCCCGGCGAGACGGCGATTGTGCGCGTGAAACTGGCGAACTTCGGCGCGACGGTGGACCACTTCCGCGTCAGCGTCGATGGGATGCCGGCGGCGTGGGTGCAGGGCCAGGGCAAGGAAGTGCAACTCAACCCGCGCACCGACACAGTCGTCACGCTCACCATCGTCACGGCACGCTCGCCGGAGTACGTCGCGGGCCAGTATCCGGTGCGGATCTATGCCCAGTCGCGGGAGAACCCGGCAGAGTTCGGGGTGGTGGAAGCCGACTGGACGATCCTGCCCTACACGGCGAGTGGCATCACCATCGACCCCGCGCTCGCGACCAGTCGCAGGCAGGCGGGATACACCGTGACGATTCACAACGGCGGTAACGCGGCGGGCCGATACATGCTGGCGGGCAAGGACGACGAGAATAAGCTCGACTATCGCTTCACGACGGAGACAATCGACCTCGATCCCGGCGCGGCCGCGCCGGTCGGCGTCTCTATCCGTGCGCCGCGCCTCTGGGTCGGGCGGGCGCAATCCCGCCCCTTCATCATCGAGGCGGCGCCGACGGTGGGCCAGCCGCCCCCGCCCGTGCGCGCCGAGTGGGTGCAGCAGCGCATCCTCGCGTGGTGGATGCTGGCCCCATTCGTCCTGCCCATCGTCGCGTACGCCATTTTGTTCTACCTGCTGGCGCCCACTGTTGACATCCATTTCGATCCGTCGACACCGATTGCCGGTCAGCCGGTGACAGTGCGCTGGAACCCGTCCCATGCCTCGCTGCTCAGTCTAAAAGTTGACGGCAAGCCCGTGCCGGATGCGCAGAATATCAACCCGAATACCACTACCGGTCATATCTTCCCGACCGGACTCGGCGCGAGCAAAGAAGTCGAGGTCGAGGTCTCCAATCGCTTCTCCTTCTTCCGGAAGACCAAGAAAGCCCAGCCGATCACCTCCGTCCAGCCGACACCGACGCCGACGGTCGTGCCGGATATACCGGTGATCGAGTCGTTCGACGCGGACCGGCTGCAAGCCCTGCCCGGTGAGAAGGTCGTCCTCAAATGGAAGGTGCAGAAGGTCGATGCGGGGGGCCTCACGATCAGCACGGTCAATGGCGATACCTTCCCGAACCTCCCCAACGAAGGCACGCAGGAAGTCCAGGTAACAGCCGATACGAACTACGTCCTCACGGCGATGAACAAAGGCGGGCAGCCCGTGATGAAGTCCGTGAAGATCGCGACATCACCGGCGCAGGCGACGGCGAACGCGCAGACCGCCGTCGTGCAGTCCGCCACCGCGCGGACGGACGCGACGAACGCCGCGCAGGCAACAGCGGCGGCAAACACATCATCCACCGCCGCCGCAGGCTCCGCGTCGGCTGCCACGGCGGCAGCAAATGCGCAGGCGGGCACTCAGGCAGCCGGTCAGAGCACGACGTTCGCCAACCAGACGTCGGCAGTCAATACGCAGGGGGCCAGCCAGACATCGGCCGTCAATACCGTCGCAGCGAGCCAGACCGCAGGGGTGAGCACGGCGGTCGCCGGACAGTCGTCGCAGATGCAAACGACCATCGCGGGGAACAATGCCACTGCGGGGGCGCAGACGAGCGCTGCCGGGGCGCAGACGAGCGCCGCCGGGAGCACGGCTGCGGCGGTGACACAAACCTCTACGAATGCCACCGCAGCCGCCTCCGCGACCGGCGGGGCGAAGACCGCCGTTGCCAATAGCACATCGACTGCCGTCGCGAATGGTACATCGACTGCCGTCACCAATGGCACCGGGACGGCAGCGGCAAAGACGCAGACCGCGCAGGTCACCAAGGCGGATGTCAATGTGACCGAAAAGGAGTTCGCAATTACGCAGGATGTCTCGACGGTCAAGGCAGGGAAGATTTCCTTCTCTATCGAGAACAAGGGGACAATGCAGCACACCTATCGCATAATCGACGCGGCGAACACGGTGATCCTGAACATACCGATTGATCCCGGTAAGACGGAAACACCCACCATCGACCTGAAGGCGGGCGTCTACAAGATCAGTTGCGCTGTCCCCGGTCACGAGGCGCTCGGCATGTCCACTATACTCACGGTGACATAGACCGACTGAAGCGACTCGCGTTTTCCAGCCTACACGCGGGGTGTTGGCATAGGAGATGCATGGGCGAGAGGGGAATTGCGGACTCCTGTGTACCGTTTTTGCCTACCCGCAAGCCCGGTGATGCCGGATCGGGGTGGCCCACGCCACCCGCTGCGGAGGGTGCCATGGCCGTTATGACCGAGAATAGAACTACACGAGGGCGCACCGTGCGGGTTGTTATCCCGCCACGCACGGGGCTGACGCTCGTTGCGGTCGGCGTCGGCATCGTCGTGGCGCTCTGGATGCTGGCGAAGGTCTGGCAGGTCTTTCTCATCATCACCATCGCCCTCATCCTCGCCGGGACCCTCAGCCCGCTCGTTGATTGGCTGGAGAAGCACGGGGCGAAACGCGGCATCGCCCTCTTGACAGTGCTTTTGCTCCTCCTCTTCGTTGTGATCGGCTTTGGCTTCCTCGTCATCCCGGCGCTGGTGAGCGAGGGGAAGCAGTTGATGAAGGATGCGCCGCAAATTCAGCAGCGGGCGGCGGACTACGTCGCCCGTGTCCCGGCGCTCGCCAATCGCGCCAGCGACATCCGGGACGCCCAGCCGAACCAGTTCCTCGCGCCGCTCGGCGGCTCGGCGCTCTCGTATGCCCAATCCGCCTTCGCGTTGATCGCGTATGGGGTGACGACCATCGCGCTCGCCTTCTACCTGATCGCGGATCGCGAGCGGGTGCGCGGCTTCCTCTACGCGCTCATCCCGCGCCCGTATCACGTCCGCACGGCGCGGTTGATGCTCGCCTTGGAGACCATCGTCGGCGGCTACATGCGCGGGCAGGCGCTCACGTCCGCGCTGATCGGCGGGTTCACCTACGTGCTGCTGCTCGTGCTGCACGTCCCGAATGCCCTCATCCTGGCCATTCTCGCCGGATTCGCCGACCTTATCCCATACATCGGCCCGGTGCTGGCGACCGCCGCCCCGGTGCTCTTCGCACTCTCCAAAGGGGTGCCGGTGGCGCTCATCGTGCTCGTCGCGCTCGTGCTCTATGAGGAGCTGGAGAGCCGCCTGATCATTCCTCGCGTCTACGGCAAGACGTTGCGGCTCTCGCCTGTGGCGGTGACGATTGCGCTGCTCATGGGCGGCAAGCTCTTCGGCATCATCGGCGCGCTGCTAGCGCTGCCGATTGCCGCCGCCATCCGCGCGACGGTCGAGGAGTTACGCATCGCCTTGCCCGGCGAGCAGAGCGGCGAGCCGGAGGAGCAGGCGCACGAGGAGCGGATCGAGGCGCGCTACCTGGCAGAGACCGAGGGCGCAACTGCCGTCGAAGCCGCGAACGTGGCGACGACGCTCGCCGACGAACTCGAAGAAGCACGCGAACAAGCGACCGGCGAGGTCGAAATCCCCGTTGAGCAGCAACGCGCCTGAGAAAACAAATGTGGTGACTATCCCCTGACGGCACGTACGACGGTGTACAGACAGTAGGTACTAAGAAATCCACCGTCCATGTAGCGAAGATGCGGAAGACACGAGAAATCGCCACAGATAATCTGTACAAACGACCCTTGACAGCCCATTCACAAGAACCCATTATACCCATATGGTGATTTGTCAAGTACGTACGTACACTGTTCGCGGTGAATCGCGAGCGGAAGGACAAACGTCGCTATGAAATCGGACAAGGAACGGCGTCCGTCATACGAAGAGGGCGAAGTACGTGACCCTGGCGTGGCGGAAAAGATGCGTCATGAAGTATCGCGTGAAGAGTTTGTGCGGCTGACAGCGAAGATGGCACGGAAGCGAACGAAGATAGAGGATGTAGAGCACGATGCCGAAGAGCGTCCTAACAAGTAGCGAGTTTCAGGAGCAGTTGCCATCGGATGAGGTCGCGCCGAATGGTGCATCGGATGCGCCTGCGCAGGATAGTGACGAAACACCTGATGAGGAAGTTCAATCGAAGTATTTTGCCGGCATCTTCCCCGGTAAGGAAGAACCGATTGATCGCGAATTAGGCCAAATCCTCATCACGCTAGAGAAGCAACTGGGAATGCCCCTCTGGTTGCTCATGCTAAAGGACGGTCGAAATGGCGAGTTTGACCCGATGGAAGGATGGCTAGAGGAGAGTTTTCGCACCTGTCGGCACGACTTCCCAGCGAACGAGACGGTGGCTTTGCTGATTCACTCTGGCGGCGGACAGGGTGATGTGGCGTACCAGATTGCGTCGCTTCTTCAGCGGCACTGCAATGGATTCATCGCCATTATCCCGCAGTACGCGAAGAGTGCCGCCACCTTATTGGCACTTGGGGCGAATGAAATCTGGCTCGCTGATTCGGCACAACTCGGGCCTGTTGACGTGCAAATCCGCGACGACGAGCGGGAAGAAGATTTGTCGGCGCTTGATGAGGTGCAATCCTTAGAGCGATTGCACGCTTTCTCACTTGAAGCAGTAGACCGAACGCTTCTGGCTTTGAAGGGTCGCACGAAGAAGAAAGACTCGACTCTTCTGCCGATGGCATTGGATTTCACAGCGAATCTCATGCGTCCGCTCTTTGAGAAGATTGACGCGGTTCATTACACGCAGATGGATCGTGCCCTGCAAGAAGCGGAAGACTACGCTGTGCGGCTGTTGATGGTCGTGAACGGTTCAATCAGGAAGTCAGAACGTATTGCGCACACTCTTCTGGCGCGGTATCCGACTCACCGCTTCATCATCAACCCCCACGAGGCCAAAGGGATTGGCCTGCCAGTGAAGTATCCGCTGAGTGACGAGATCGAAGGAGTCCTAGAAGCACTCGCGCCCTACCTCGGAGTAACGACGGCGGTTGGCAAAGTGCAGGAGGTGACAGGATGAGCAGATCGCCACGTCTAACCGATGAGCACCGAGAGTTAGACACACGAACCGTCGTGGAGAAAGCAATCGCTGAGGCGAAGCGAGAGAATATTGATCCGTGGGCGGAAACCCCCGTGCATCCGTCGGACGGGCCGAAATATCGTTCGACAGAAAGCACGTACGGCAAGCCACCCTACAGGCCACTGCGACCGAGCAAGCATCGCCTCAGTCCTGCCAAGGCATAACGAGGAATGACGAAGGCAGAGACGACATTGTTCCATGTCGTCTCTGCCTTCGTCATGGACCGATCTTGACTGGCGAATATTCTCCGTGCTGTCCGTGCGGCGCCCGCGCGACACGATCCGCAATCGTCGCGTACATCGCCTGCTCATCGTCCCGATGGTTGTAGCGGAACGCATACTCGTTGACATAATCCTGTAGATGCTTCGCGCTCACGGAGTGGTTCGCGCCGTCGATACTCCGCTTCAACTGCGACCAGAATCCCTCTATCGTGTTCGTGTGGACATTGCCCACGACATAGACCTTCTGGCTGTGATAGATGCGCTTGTGCTCGTATTCCTTCTTGCCGTCAAGCCCGTCGTACGCCCGCCACTCATCGGTATAGATGAGCGATTGCGGCATGACGTGTTCGCGGATAATCGGCTGTAGCGTGGCCTTCGACGCATCCTGCGTGACCAGCGCGGCAACCTTGCCGCCGCGTTCCACGATGCCGAACACGGGCGTCTTGTTCGATTCCTTGCCGGGGCGTCCCGGCTTGCCCTTCTGCCTGCCGCCGACATAGGTCTCGTCGGCCTCGACTTCGCCGCTCAACTGCTCGATTTCCTCACCCATCAGGCCGCGAATCTGCTTGAACATCCGCCATGCCGTCTTATAGGTGACGCCCAACTCGCGTTCTAGTTGCTTCGCGGAGATGCCGCACCGCGTGGAGGCCATCAGGTACATGGCGTAGAACCACGACTTAAGGGAGGTCGTGGACTTCTCAAAGATGGTGCCTGCCAGCGGCGAAACGTGCGTGCCGCAATGGTCGCAGGAATAGACCTTGCGCCCACGGATGCGATGATGCTTGCGGATTTCATCGCACCGCCGACAGTGGATGCCATCGGGATAGGTGGGATAGATCATCGCCACGATCTGCTCTAGGCAGGCATCATCGTCGGGGAAGTCCTCGTTGAATTGTCGGATCGTGTACTTATCCATGCATACATAGTAGCATACTTTCTACGTGCTGTCAAGGGATAGTCACCACAAATGTAACCACCAAGGCACCAAGGCACCAAGAACACCAAGAACATGGAAGAAGAATTCCCTCTTGGTGTTCTTGGTGCCTTGGTGGTTTATTCTCCTTGCATCTGGCTATTCTCCACAGCGGTCGGGCGATGCGGCTATACTGGCTGTCAGACGCGACGCATGGGATTGATGAGGGGAGCGATACGCGATGAAGATCACTGATATCGAAGCAATCCGGCTACAAAGTCCGCCGTTTTCCGAGACGTTGCGGCCCGCGTGGACGCCCGGCGGGACGTGGACGGGCCTCGGCTCGTGCCTCATTAAGGTGACGACCGATGAGGGGATCATCGGATGGGGTGCTGCATCTCCCAATGATTTGCCAAAGGTGACGGAGATTCTTAAGCCGATGCTCGTCGGTAAAGACCCGTTCGCACTCGAACAGCACGCGCGCGTCTTCCGCAATGCGGGCGGCGCGTGGGGGGTGGAGATTGCCCTCTGGGACATCATCGGCAAGGCGGTCGGGCAGCCATTGTTCCGCCTCTGGGGCGCGTATCGGGATCGCGTGCCCGCCTACGCCAGTTGCATCGAGGCGCGCTCCGGCGAGCGGCGGGCCGAAGACGCGCAACGGGCGCGGGATGCCGGATGGCGGGCGATGAAGTTGCGCCTGCATGACTGGACAATCAAGGAAGACATCGCGCAGGTCGAGGGGGTGCGCCGCGCGATGGGCGACGACTTCGTCATTCTGGCCGACGCGAATCAGGCGCAGCAGCCGGGCACGCCGCAACCGGAAGAGGGCCCGGTCTGGACGTACGAGCGGGCGGTGCAGACGGCGCGCGAGCTGGAACGGCTCGGCGTCTATTGGTTGGAGGAACCGCTCGACCGCTACGACTTCGCCGGTCTCAGGCGGCTCTGTGCGGCGGTGGATATTCTCATCGCGGGCGGCGAGAACAATCGGGGGCTCCATGAGTTCCGCACGATGATCGAGGACGATGTCTACGACATCCTCCAGCCGGAAGCGCTCGTCACCGAGACGATGAGCGGCCTGCGGAAAATCGCCGGGCTGGCCGAGATGCACCATAAGCGGGTCGCGCCGCATCACGGCGGCGGGGGTGTCGGCATCGCCGCGCACCTCCACCTCGCCTGTGCCATCCCGAACGGCAGTTACTTCGAGTTGCTGCACGAGCCGCCCGGCATGTCCGCCGACGACTTCCAGTGGTACCTGCGCGAGCCGATCCGTGTGGACACCGACGGCAATGTCGCCGCCCCCACCGGTCCCGGCCTCGGCGTCGAGCCCGACCCCGACAAAATCGCCCGCTACCGCGTGGGATGACGACGGAGGAGGCAATTGAACCACAGAGGCACAGAGAGCACAGAGGGAGCACGGAGAAGAGTCTTTTTTCTCTGTCCCCTCTCTGTGTTCTCTGTGCCTCTGTGGTAAGGAACGGAAAACGCTATGACTCATGACCAGCTGAAAGAGCGGGTGTGGGAGGCGATCGAGGGGCGGCGGGATGAGGTGGTGGAAACCGTCGCGGCGTTGGTGCGGCGACCGAGCCGGCTCGGGCAGGAGGCGGCGGCGCAGGCGTACGTGGCCGAGCATGTGCGCGGCTCCGGGATGGAGTCCGATGTCTGGGAGCTGGACGACGCGCTGAAGCAATTACCGAACGCGGGCGAGAGCGGTGTGCCCTTCGCCGGGAGGCCGAACGTCGCGGGGATCGCGCGCGGAGCGGGCGGCGGCCGGTCGTTGATCCTCAATGGGCACATCGACGTCGTCAGCCCGGAGCCGGTGGCGGCGTGGACGCACGATCCGTGGGGCGCGGCGATCGTCGGCGACCGGATGTACGGGCGGGGCGCGTTCGACATGAAGAGCGGTGTCGCGCTCAATCTCTTCGTCGCGCGGGTGCTCCACGATCTCGGCATCCGGCTGGCGGGCGATCTGATTATTCACAGCGTGATCGAGGAGGAATGCACCGGCAACGGCGCACTCGCCGCCAGCCTGCGCCACCGGGCGGACGCGGCGCTCGTCACCGAGCCGGAGTGCGGCGCCTTCACGCGGGCGCACCTCGGCGTGATGTGGTTCCGCGTGGCGATTGTCGGAAAGTCGTGGCACGCGCTCGATGCGTGGCGGGGTGTGAACGCGATCAGCAAGGCGGTGCCGATCATCCGGGCGCTCGAAGCGCTCGGCGAGCGGATGAATGAGCAGATTTATCCCGCGTTCGCGCATGTGACGCACCCGATCAATCTCAACATCGGCGTGATTCGCGGTGGCGACTGGCCGAGTACCGTGCCCGGCGCGTGCGAATTGCATTGTCGTGTCAGTTTCTTCCCCGGCCAGACGGTGGCGGAGACGCGGGCGGCGGTGGAGGGGGCAATCCACCAGGCCGCGCAGGGAGACGAATGGCTCCGCACCCATCCGCCCGCGGTCTCGTACGATGGCTTCCAAAGCAGCGGTTCGGTCGTCGCGATGGAGGAGCCGTCCGTTCAGATGCTCGCGGCGAACCACCGGCGCGTTTTCGATGCGCCGATGCCCGACCGCGTGCAGACCTCCATCTGCGACATGCGCTACTACAACTTCGTCGGCATCCCGGCGGGCTGCTACGGCGCGACAGGCGCGAACGGTCACGCCGCCGACGAGTGGCTCGACCTCACCTCGCTCGTCCCGACCGCCAAAGTGCTCGCCGGCTTCGTCCTCGACTGGTGCGGCGTGGCGGGAGAATGAAACCGGATATGAACCGCAGAGACGCAGAGAACGCGGAGGAACACAGAGAAGAGAGTTGTGATTTCTATGTTTTTCTCTTCCCTCTCTGCGTCCTCTGCGTCTCTGCGGTTCAATCGGTTTTCCCGGTTTGCTGGAGGTGATACGGTGGAATTAATTGGGCGGATTGTGCGGTTACAGGTGCAGGAATCGAGCCTGAAGGTCGGCGATCGGTTGCGGCGGCGGTATGAGCCGGGGCCAATCCGGGTGGTGCCCGCGCTGATCCTCGACCATAACGGCGTGATGGGGCAGGCGGAGGACGGCGGCGCGATCCCTGACGTTCACAACGCGACACATCTCGCCTCGAAGAATCGCGCGGGGAGCAATGGCATCTCGGTCGGCTTTACCAGTCACTACGCCGCGATGCGGGCGCGGTTCGGCGATCACCTCGCGGACGGCATCGCCGGCGAGAATATCCTCGTCGCGACCGACCGAATCTTCACAGAAGCGGATTTCGCGGCGGGTATCCAGATCGATGCGGCGGACGGCGCGATGATCCGGCTCGAAGCGGTCATCTTTGCCGAGCCGTGCGTCGAGTTCAGCCGCTCCGCGCTCCGCTATCCGCTGGATGCGCCCTCCGACCGTGCCGTGACCGATGCCCTCACCTTCCTTCGCGAAGGAACACGCGGCTTCTACGCAACCTACCCCGGCGCACCGGCGACAATCGCGGTCGGGGCAGCCGTCCATCTGCTATAGTTTGGTCAATGGAGACGACACCGACGCCACGGCTCGAATATGACCCGGAAGCGGACGCGCTTTATATCTACCTGCATGAGGGCGTGCCGTTCGATCATACGACCTCGGACATCGACAGGTCGTGCAATGTTGATTACGGCGCGGACGGTGTGCCGATCGGTGTCGAGTTCTGGAATGTCCACCGGGGCCTCGGCCTCGATGGGGTGCCGGAGCGCGAGACGGTACTGCGGTTATTGGAGGAGCACCAGTTCAAGGTGTTTGCGTGATCGTTGGATCAATGCGAAGGGACGGGGAGAGCGAGATGCGTAGCGACTTAATCAAGGGCGGGAACAAGCAGGCGGCGGCGCGGGCGATGTGGCGCGCGGTCGGGCTGACGGACGAGGATTTCAAGAAGCCGTTCGTCGGCATCGCCAATACATGGACCGAGGCGATGCCGTGCAACTACCACCTGCGCGAGTTGGCGGAGTGGGTCAAGGAGGGTGTCCGCGCGGCGGGCGGCGTGCCGATGGAGTTCGGCGTCGTCGCCGTCAATGATGCGATCGGGATGGGCACGCAAGCGATGAAAGCGTCGCTCGTCAGCCGCGAGGTAATCGCGGACTCCATCGAACTGGCGGCGGAGGGGTACCAGTTCGACGCGATGATCGTGCTCGTCGCCTGCGATAAGACGGTCTCCGGCGGCGCGATCGGCCTCCTGCGCACCGGCCTGCCCGGTCTCGTCCTCTATGGCGGCTCGGTCGCGCCCGGTCATTGGGGCGGCAAGGACCTGACGATTGTCGATGTCTTCGAGGCAGTCGGCGCGCACGCGGCGGGCCGGATCGACGATCAGGAGTTGTACGACATCGAGTGCCACGCCATCCCCGGCCCCGGCGCGTGCGGTGGCCAATTCACCGCGAACACGATGTCCCTCGCCCTCGAAACGCTCGGACTCTCGCCGATGGGCTACAACAGCATCCCCGCGATCATGGACGAGAAGAAGGAAGCGACCAAGCAGGCGGGCGCGCTCGTCATGGACATCTATCAGGCGGGCCGCACGCCGAAGGATATCCTGACGCGCCAGTCCTTCCTCAATGCGATCGCTATCGTCGCCGCGACGGGCGGCTCGACGAATGCCGTGCTGCACTTCACGGCGATGGGCGATGAGGTCGGCATCCCGCTCGTGCTGGAGGACTACCAGACGGTCAGCGAACGCACGCCGGTGATCGCCACGCTGAAGCCGGGTGGCAAATATGTCGCCTGGGACCTCTACAAGGCGGGCGGCGGGCCACTCGTCATCAAGCGCCTGCTCGATGCCGGGCTTGTGGACGGCTCGACGCAAACGATGATGGGCACGACCCTCGCCGACACAGTCGCGGACGCGAAGGCGACGGAGGGGCAGGAGGTCGTCTCGACGGTGGACGCGCCCTTCAAGCCGCACGGCGGCCTCGTCATCCTGAGCGGCACGCTCGCGCCGGATGGCGCGGTGCTCAAACTGGCCGGGACGGAATTGCATCAGTTCGAGGGGCCCGCGCGCATCTTCGAGAGCGAAGAGGAGTCGATGCAGGCGGTGCTCGACAAACGCGTCAAGCCGGGCGATGTCGTCATCATCCGCTACGAGGGGCCGAAGGGCGGGCCGGGGATGCGCGAGATGCTCAGCGTCACCGCCGCGATTGTCGGTCAGGGGCTGGGGCCGGAGGTCGCGCTCGTCACGGACGGGCGGTTCTCCGGCGGCACGCGCGGCCTGATGATCGGCCACGTCGCGCCGGAAGCATTCGTCGGCGGCCCGATTGGACTGGTGGAGGACGGCGACCGCGTCCGCATCGACGCCGACACGGGCGCACTCGACCTCCTCGTCTCCGAGGACGTGCTCGCCGAGCGGCGCACGCGCTGGACCGCGCCCACGCCCCGCTACACCCGTGGCGTCTTCGCCCGCTACGCCGCCCTCGTCGATTCCGCCTCCCACGGCGCGATCCTCCAAACCCCGAAAAGCGATTGAACCGCAGAGACACAGAGGACGCAGAGAGGTGCAGAGAAACAAGGGAATGGAATGAAGGAGTTTCCCCCTCCTTCCTTTTCTTTCCTCTGTGCCCTCTGCGCCCTCTGCGTCTCTGCGATTTGCACCCGGTTTGTCAGTGCGGGATGAAGTCGGTGTCGGCGGTGATGGCGCGGATGGTGGCGGCGAGGAGTTGGGCGCTCGCCTCCAAGTCCGCGAGGGAGCAGACTTCATTCGGCGAGTGCATGTAGCGGTTTGGGAAGGAGACGACGGCGACGGCGGTGCCCGTCCCGGAGACGGCGATACCGTCCGCGTCGGTGCCGGTGCTGCGCGGCAGCGGCTCGATGGTGTAGGGAATGTTCTCGCGGATCGCCGTTTCCATCAGCAGTTCGGCGAGCGGCGGGTTCGTCGGGCCGCCGCGCGCGATGGCGGGGCCGGAGCCGAGCTGGTGCTCGCCGGACTCCTGCGCATCCCCGCCGGGCCGGTCGGTCGCGAAGGTCACATCGAGCGCGAAGGCGACAGCGGGCTGGATCGCCGCCGTGACGGTGCGCGCGCCCCGGAAACTACCGATCTCCTCCGCGACGGTTGCCACCGCATAGATATCGGCATAGGGCGTATCGCCTTCTTTGAGCAGGCGAAGCGTCTCGATCGCCACGAACGCGCCCGCCCGGTTATCGAGTCCGCGCGCCGCGATGCGATCCTCCGTGAGCATCAGAATCGGCTGCTCGACGACAGCGGGATCGCCGAGACGGACGCACGCGGCAGTCGTTGCCGCGTCGTCCGCGCCGATGTCGATGAAGAGGCTGTCGATGCTCGCCGCCTGCCCCTTCGCGTCGCCCTTCAACGAATGGGCGGGCGCACGCCCGATGACACCGAAGACCGGGCGGTCCTTCGTGATGATCTGCACGCGCTGCCCGGTCAGTATCTGATCGTCCCAGCCGCCGATGGCGCGGAAGGCGAGCGTGCCGTCGCTGTTGATGTGCGTAATCAGCAGGCCAATCTGGTCGATATGCCCGGCGATCAGCACGCGCGGCCCGGTCGCCTCCCCGTTGAGCCGCGCGATGCTGTTGCCGTTGATGTCCGCTCGCACCTCGGCGGCATACGTTTCGGCATACTCCCGCCAGACCCGCGCGGCAGCCGCCTCATACCCCGACGGCCCCGGCGTCTCCACCAGCCGTCGCAAAAACGCCAGTGACTCCTTCCGCATAGCGGGCTCACTTTCTGAATGAACCGCCAAGACGCCAAGAGCGCCAAGGGAGACAAAGAAGAACGCGGTCTTTTTCTTCGCATTTTCTTGGCGCTCTTGGCGTCTTGGCGGTTCAACTCTCCCTATTCGGGCAGTGGATTGGCGCGGCCAACGGTCTGGACACGGGTGCCGGCGGGGTCAAAGAACCAGAAGAGGCGGTCACCGGCGGGCGTGTCCACGGGCGGCTCGGATGGGGCGCCGGTCGCTTTGACTTTCTCCATCAGGCTGTCGAACTCGTCGAGGGAGACGCTGAAGGCGAGGTGATTCGGCGGCGCCATCGGCCCCTTATCGTTGAAGAGGAACTCGATCCGCCCGCCGCTGCCGTCGCCGATGAAGGCGACGCCGGGCATCTCCCGCACGAGCCGCCAGCCGAAGACGGACTCGTAGAACTGCATCGTCGCCTCGCGCTTCTCCGGTGGAATGACGATGCCGACGTGTTCCAGACGATACGCTGCCATGGTGCCTCCCGTTTTCTTCGCGCTCCGTTTCACCGGGCGCAATCATACACGCGCCACCGCGCAATTGGCACGTCTCGACCGATACTGAAGGGGAAGTTCGGAGTTCGGAGTTCGGAGTGCGCAGCGGGAGATGATCGGTTCATCGAACATCGAACTTCCCCGGCTGAAGCCTCCACTCCGAGTACACGGCAACCACTGGACCGTGAAAGAGCATTAGCGGCTACGTGCGACGTGCTACTGACTACTGACTACTGACTACTTGCTACTCCCGACTGATTCGGCTTGCAAATTGTTGGAAAATGAGTATGATACGGTCGTGGAGTAGATTTCAGGCTTGCTAACTGCGCTCGAGTTCGCAGGGTTGCTCGTGGTCTGTCCGTCGAATCCTTGCCGGGTACGCACCGAACCCTCTCCACAGGCGGTCGTTGGTTTTGGTTGATGGCCGGGGGCCATCGAGGAGGTTCCGGTGAGTTTCACGGACAAGGTTTTGACATGCCGCGATTGCGGCGAGCAGTTCACCTGGACAGCAGGCGAGCAGGAGTTCTATCAGAGTCGGGGCCTCCTCAATCCGCCGACGCGCTGCCCGAGCTGCCGTTCCGCGCGGAAGTCCGCGCAAGGTGGCGGCGGTGGTGGCGGCTACAGCACCCGCAGCAGCTACGGCGGTGAGAGCAGCGGCTACAGCGGCGGCGGTGGCGGCGGGTACAGTGGTGGTGGCGGTGGCGGTGGCGGATACAGCGATCGCCCGCCGCGCCAGATGTTTGAGGCCGTTTGCGCCGATTGCGGCCAGCCGACGCAGGTACCGTTCCAGCCGCGCGGAGACCGCCCGGTCTACTGCCGCGACTGCTTCCAGAAGCGGCGGGCGAGCGGCTACTAAATCAGCGGGCAGCCAGCAGTAGACAGCAAGCAGCGAATACACGGGCACCCATAACAGGTGCCCTTTCGTTTGTCTGAAATGGTAGCGTGGGTTTGCCCAACACAGTTCAATTTAGCGGCGATCAGCAACGAGAACACCTGCGTAGGGGCGGTGGCCAAAACACCCCCCACCGCGGGGACATTTCGCCGATGGGGGGGGAAAGAAATCGACAAGACGGGGGGGGGGGGTTCGAGACATCCCCCCC
>JBPCMC010000284.1:0-3434 GCA_051002645.1 Thermomicrobiales bacterium | reverse complement strand
GCGAAGACCGCCTCGAACCGCTCCTTGCCGTGGAGCATCTGCCGGAAGAGCGCGACGTTGTAGACGGCGGTGCCGATGACGGAGCTGCAATCGACGAGCGTCTGCTGCTCCGCCGGGTCGAACGGCTCCGTATGGAAGTAGCAGGCGAGGCCGACGAGCCCCCCGGCGGCGCGCAAGGGCACGGCGAAGACCATGTGGCCCGCGACGATGTCCGTCAGCGGCTGGATGCGCGGCCCCTGCCCGGCGCGGTCGCGCTGGCGGGCATAGGCGTCCAGTGCCCACTGCCGCAATTGCTCGCGCTGCCCGACCGTCTGGAGCGCCTGCGTGAAGAGGCGCGCGTCCGGGTCGCGCTCCCCTTCCTCAGTGACGAGTATGCCAACGGTGTAGTCGACGACATCGCAGACGAAGGGCATCACAATTTCGAGCGCGTGGCGCGGGTCCTCGCAGGCTGTCACCGCGCGGGTGAGGGCGAGCAGCATCGTCGCGCGGTGCGCCGTTGCCTCCTGCTCCATCGCCCGGTACGCCTGCGCGACCGCGAGCGCCGCGCCCTGCGCATACGCCCGCAGGGTTGCCAGGGTGCCGCGATGGAACGCGCCCGTGCGCGGCGACCAAGCGGTCATCGTGCCATAGAAGGAGGCGCCGTCCGTCATCGGCACGCACATGATCGCGCCCGCCGATTCGCGGCCGAGCGAGAGGAAGCGCGGCTCCTTCGTCACGTCGTGGATGAGGAGCGGCGCGGCCGTCTGCCCGACCCACCCCGCGATGCCGACGCCGAGCGGGAAGGATGCCTGCCCGACCATGCCAAGCGGCAGGTCCGAGACGACGACTGTGCGGAGCGAATCGGTCGTCTCGAACAGTTGCACCGAGCAGCGGCACTCCGCGAAGGAGGCGGCGACGTGCTGAACGAATTGCAGTAGCAGCGGTCGCAGGGCATGGATGTCCGCCTCGCCCATCGGCCGGTGCGGGATCGCCGCGCGGGTCGCCGGATACTGCTCCGGCGCGACTCTGCTACGCGGCGCGGCGGCCCTCTCGATAGACATACCCAAGCCCCCGTACCGTGTGGATAAACGTTGGATCGTCCGGGTTCGCCTCGATCTTCTTGCGCAGGCGGCGGATGTAGACATCGACGCGGTTGCTGCCACCCTCGTAATCGTAGCCCCATGTCCGCTCGATCAAGGTCTCGCGGGAGATCACCGCGTTCGCGTTGCGCATCAGGCATTCGAGGATCTTCATCTCGGTCGGCGTGAGCAGCGCGGGCCGTCTGCCGGGCGCGGCGAACTGCAACTCGCCGAGATCGAGCGCGGTATCGCCCACCTTGATGACCATGCCGAAGAGGTTGCGCTCGGCCCGGCGATAGCGACGCAGCACCGCCTGGATGCGGGCAAGCATCTCTGTCGGCTCGAAGGGCTTGGAGATGTAATCGTCCGCGCCGTGGCCGAAGCCGTCCACCTTGTCGCCGACCATGCCGCGCGCCGAGAGGAAGATGACCGGGACGTCCGGGTGCTCCCGGCGCAGCGCCGTGCAGAGCGTGAAGCCGTCGATATACGGCAACATCACATCCAGCAGGACCAGGTCGATGGCGTTCTCCTTGAGGAAGTCGCCCACCTGCCGGGGATCGGCGAGCGTCGTCGCCTCGTACCCGCTGTCCGCGAGGAGGAAGACGAGCATCTTGGTCATGAACGGGTCGTCCTCAACAATGAGGATATGCGTTTTCGTCGTTTCGTTTGCCATTCTCCACCGTCCTGCTAGCCTTACGGCCCACGCACATCATGGCGCCGACACGCCGGGAACCCACCACTTGCTGTATGACCCAGACTCTTCTCATGTTGATATATACATTCTAGACCATACTTCTCATCAAGTAGAACGTCAGATGACAATGAAATGTGACGGGTCTGCCAGAAGAGGGCATGTGGATCGCCAAAACACCAAGAGGAGGGAAGGTTACGCATGGAGCGCACCGAGAGGCCAAAAGAGGCCTTCGCGTGCTTTGTGCTCCATCTCTTCCCTGGTGTCTTGGCGGTTTTCTCAGTCTCTGCAATGGCGAACGCGCCGGAACACGCAGACCCGGTTCCGATGACGGAACCGGGTCTGCGTGTTCTACAGCGTTTTGCAGAATCACCCAGCTGGTGGTGGCGGGTTGTAATCCAATCCGGTTCAGTTTCGCGGCGATCAGCGACGAGAACGCCTGCGTAGGGGCGATGCTCGAACCGCCCTCCGCTGCCCGACCGATGCCGCGATGGATGGCGACGAGCGCCGACAGGCCGAGGAGGGCGGTTCGAGCACCGCCCTTACGGATGGACGGGAAGGCGCCACCCGCACACTTATATGAACCGTATTGGGCGAAAGCCCGCCGCCACCGATACGATAATCGCTCTATGGCCGAGGACGAGTCGTCGAGTCGCGCGGCCTTACCGTGACGGTGGGGCGGGCGCGGGCGCCGGGCCCTGTCCCGTCGGTACGCTCGCCACCCCCGGCCTCCCCGCCGGTGCCGGCTGCGGCTGCACCCCCGTCAACACCGGCGTTGTCACCGTTACGCTGGTACTACCCGTCCTCGTCACGCCGTTCAGCGTGTACGACGCCGTGAGCGTCGCGCTTCCACCGGCCACCCCTGTCACTGTCCCTCGGGTGGCGGGCGTGCTACTCGGGTTGCTTCCATCGTCCACTGTTGCCACCGCCGGATTGCTCGTGTTCCACTGCGCCTGCCCGGTTACGTCCACCGTCGTCCCGTCTGAGAGGGTGGCGGTGGCCGTGAACCGCGCCGTCTGGCCCACCTTCATGCTCGCCGGGCTGCCCAGGCTCCCCGGCGCCGTGACCGCGAGACTACTGAGGGTGACCGTCCCCGCCGGGGCGATGGTCACCGTGTACTGCTGGCTCCCCATATTCGACGCGCTATCGGTCGCCGTCACCGTGAAGGTGAATGGCCCCGCCACGGTCGGCGTGCCCGCGAGCAGCCCCGCCGCCGTCAGCGTCAGCCCCGGCGGCAAGGAGGCGGGCGGTGCTGAGAAGGTGTAGCCCGTCCCGCTCCCCCCCGTCGCCGCCAGTTGCTGGCTATACGGGACGCCCACCGTTCCATTGGGCAGCGTCGCCGGGTTGATCGCCAGCGTCCCCGCCGTCACCGTCAGCGTCCCCGTCCCCATGCTCGTCGTGAAGTCCCCGCCGGGCGTGTAGACCGCCGTCACCGTGTACACGCCCCCCGCCTGGCCCGCCGGTAGCGTGTAGACCGCCGTCGCCACCCCGCCCGAGAAGGTGGCGGAGGTCACCGGGGTGCCGATCACCGGGCCACCGCCCTGCGTGACGGTGAAGTTCACCGTCCCCTCATTGATCGCCACACCGGGAGGCGAGGAAGCGACCGTCGCGGTCAGCGTCACGCTCTGCGCCGCCGACGAGAAGGGCGCGTTGGCGTTCGCCACCGTGGTGGTCGTCGCGTCGCG
>JBPCMC010000283.1:0-6936 GCA_051002645.1 Thermomicrobiales bacterium | reverse complement strand
TCACCTCGACGACGACATCCTTCACCATGCCGATGTGATGACCGTCGCTGCCGACGACCGATTGGCCCGCCTTGACGGTCATCGGCATCTCCGTGCCGAGCTTTTCCGCGACAATCGGCACCTCGTCACCCTGATTCATGCCGGTGGAGGCGATCTTCGTGCGCGGCAGTTCGCCGATCAGAAGACCGTCCGCATTGACAACGGGGAGGCGGTCGATGTCGGCGGTGTTCATTCGCATCGCGTCCTCGACGGTGGCGGTGTCCGGCAGGACGACTTGCAAGGGCTCGACCGTCAGTTGGCCGACGAGCTTATCCTCGCTCGCCTCCTCGCGCGCGGCGGCGAGACGGATCAATCCGACGGGTCGCCCCTCATCGGTGATGATCGCCGTATGATTGCCTTCCTGCTCCAGCCGTCGCACGACGACGAGCGAGGGGACGCGCATATCCACTGCCATCAAGGGCGGCTCGATCAGTTCTGTGATCGATCGGTGGCTCTCAGTAACCATCGTGTCACTCCTTCACTACGGGTTCGATATCCGTACGGGTCATGTCCGCCGGATATCCCTGCCACGGTAGAGCAATGCAAATCTGGTGCCACAATATCCGAACGGAATCGCATTACCGGCGTCAACAGGCCAGCCCATGGGGAGCGGCACGCGAATTGACAACAGCATCGCGGGCCATTGCGACAATCGATGGACAGGAAAGACGAGGCGGGCATGGGCGGCGCGACACGCGAGCGGGACGGGACGGGCGGCGGAGCCGCGCCCGATCTGCGGGAGCATGAGGTGGCGGAGGTCGAGGATCGCGGCGCGCCCCGGCCGCTGATCGTCTATGAGGTCATCCGACGGGAAGGCGAGGAGGAACTGCGGCGCACCTGGTCCGCGCTCGCGTGGTCCGGGCTGGCGGCGGGCCTCTCGATGGGCTTCTCGCTCGTCGCGCAGGGGCTGATCCGCGCGCGGCTGCCGGATGCACCGTGGCGACCGCTGATCGTCAACTTCGGCTACAGCATCGGCTTTCTGATCGTCATTCTCGGGCGGCAGCAACTGTTCACCGAGAACACGCTGACGCCAATTCTGCCGCTCCTCAACAAGCCGAGCGGCGGGACGCTCTGGCGCGTCGCCCGCCTCTGGGCGGTCGTCTTGACGACGAACCTCGTGGGCGCGCTCATTTTCGCATGGATCGTCGGCCATACGGCGGTCTTCCGCCCGGCAGTGCGGGATGCCTTCACCGCGATCGGTCAGGAGGCGATGGACGGCACGTTCTGGACGATCCTCCTGCGCGCGATCTTCGCCGGCTGGATGATCGCGCTGATGGTCTGGCTGCTCCCCGGCGCGGAGACCTCCCGCCCGATGATTATTATCATCCTCACCTTCCTCGTCGGCCTGGGCGGGTTGGCGCACATCGTCGCCGGAGCAGTCGAAGTTTTCTATCTGCTCACGACGGGCGCGGCCTCGTGGTCACATGGCATTGGCGGCTGGTTCGTCCCGACGCTGATCGGCAATATCATCGGTGGCCTCTCGCTCGTCGCCGCGCTCAACCACGCCCAGGTAACGGCGGGCGGCGGGGAGGAGGGCAAGGGCGCGGACAGCGAGACGGAAGCCGCGCCCGATCAGCGTCGCGCCCATGCGGAGCGGCGGGATAGGCGCAGCGAGGGCTGACGCGCTGCGCGTCAGCGTGCCGCCCTGTACGCACAATCGAAAGCGTTGCCGTTACTGGGCAATCGACCACCCGGCAGGGGTATATTGTGCTCTCGCCTCCCCCTACATCTTCGATTTTAGGACGTACGTAGTAAGAAACCTGGTGATAGCAGGCTTTTCAGCCTGCCTCTCGGTGTAAGGAAGCAGTCTCTCTGCCTGCTATCACCAGGGAAACCGCTTCCAGATGCCTAAATACTACGCTTTGCGGTGACACGATGGATACCGATTCACCTATCTTTTCTCGTGGCATTTTTTATGCGATTCTTGCACACGGATGCCTCTCCTGTTCGCGATACCGCGACGCCTCCCGTTGTCGCGCCGCGAACGGGTGCGTGATATGCCGCAGGGCGTGGGGAGGGCATGGTGCGAATGACACGATCTCGTCGCCGTGGGCGTGGCTGGCCCCACGTCCTGATCCTCCCCGCGCTCGCCGCGCTGATCCTCAGTAGCTGCACATCGCCGTCCGCGCTCGATCCGCACGGCTACGGCGAGAACCAGATCGCGACGCTCGCGTGGATCATGTTCATCCTCGCGGCGATCATCTTCGTCATCGTCATGGGCCTGCTCTGCTACGCGCTCCTGCGCCGCCATCGCGGGGCGGAGAGCGCGCTCTCCGGGCGAGGGGCGAGCATCTTCGTCGCGGTCGGCGGCGTGATCGTCCCGCTGATTGTCCTCATCGTCCTCTTCGGCCTCACCCTCCACACGATGCGCGCGCTCTCCGCCCCCGCGCCCTCGGGATTGACGGTCAATGTCGTCGGCCACGAGTGGTGGTGGGAGGTGCAGTACCCGCAGCAGGGCTTCACGACCGCGAACGAAATTCACATCCCGACCGGCCAGCAGGTGAACGTCAAACTAACGACCGCCGATGTCATCCATAGTTTCTGGGTGCCGCAATTGCAGGCGAAGGAGGACTTGATCCCCGGCCACGCGAACAATCTGCTCCTCGAAGCGGATCAGCCCGGCACCTATCGCGGCCAGTGCGCCGAGTTCTGCGGGGCGGAGCACGCGCACATGGCCTTCTTCGTCATTGCCGACCCGCCGGACCAGTTCGCCGCGTGGCTGAAGAATCAGCAGCAGATGCCGCCGCAACCGGCCGCGCCGATGAACTGCCCGGCGATGCCGCAGACCGTGTTGACGCCGAGCGCCAACCCGCGCTCGTTGGCCGGGAAAGCATCGGTGAGGATCGCCGTCGAGTTGGCGAAGAGGAATGCCCCGCCGACGCCCTGGATGAGCCGGAAGATAATCAACTGCATCGCCGCGCCGTTGCCCTGCCCGTGGATGAAGAAGAGCATGATCGAGCCGATGGTGAAGACGGCGAAACCGGCGTTATAGAGCCGCACGCGACCGAACATGTCCGAGATGCGCCCGCAAGTGACGAGCAGAACGGCGGTAATCACCAGGTAGCCGAGCAGGGACCAGAGCAGATAGCCCGTCTCACCCGGCGCGAGCGGGTTGATGCCGATGCCGCGGAAGACGGTGGGCAGCGCGATCAGGATGATGCTCGAATTGAGCGCGGCCATCAGGATGCCGAGCGTCGTGTTCGAGAGCGCGATCCACTTGTAGTCGATGTGCGCCATCCGGCGCGTTGGGTGCGGCGTCTCCGTCATTAACCCATCTCCCCCGTCTCTTATCGACCCGTTTGTGCGGGTTCCGGCGCGGACGCCATCGCGCCGTCACCGACGACACGTTCGAGCAGATCGGCGAGCAGGCGCTGCTCCGCCGGTGCGAGCGCGCGGATGCGCTTGCCGGCGACGCTACGGTCGACCAGTTCGCGGTCCGCGAGTGCCGCGTGGCCGCGTGGCGTGACGGCGATGTTAATCATGCGACGATCAACCGTATCGAATGTCCGCTCGACTAGGCCGCGTTCCGCCAGCCGGTCAACCACGCCGGTCGCCGTCGAGCGCGGGATATCCAGCGCCTCAGCGAAACGGCTAATCGGCACCGTGCCGAGGTCGCGTAGCACCCGCACCGCACGCAAGCCCGCCAGCCGGACGCCGTACTTTTCCATCAGGGCGAGTTGCAGCGGCTCCGCGAGAATCACCGCCCGCACATAGGCGATCAGCGCGCGATCGGCGTCACTCGATGTCCAACTGCTCATACGAAACCCTCCCAGATAGTTCGGCTTCTCGTACTATACGGCGGGACGTAATACCCGTCAAGCCGATAATGCGGAAGTCATTTCGTGGATTGATGCGGCGGGCTTGCAATAACGGATGGAGGGGAGACAAACAGCGAGGCCCCGATAGCCTTCGTCCCATATCCAAACCCTGCGGCCTTGCGGCTTCGGTATTCGGCTGGGTGCGTCGGTCGTCGGAACCTCACTGCCATGAATATACACATTGTACGAACTCTTGTCAAGGGGTTTGCGGGGGCAATTTCCCGAGTAGTTTTGCGCGGTGGGTCGCGGCCTTTGCGATGCGCTATTGCATCACTGCCGACTGGCAGCGGAATTCGTCGCGCGCCCGGAAGAGCGTTGACTTCACCGCCTTGTGGGAGATGCCCATGATCGCGCCGATCTCCTCGCACGAGAGGCCGCCGTACTCGCGCAGGACGAGCGCCTGCTTGTTGCGCGGCTTCATCCGGTTGAGGATGGCCTGCACCCGTTCGTCCGCCTCCTTCTGGAGCACGAGCGATTCGGGATTCTCCTCCGGCCTGCTGGGGAGCATCGGTTCGTGAACGACCGCGTCCCACGGCTGGCAGCCCGCCCGCCGTCGGCGACGCCACTCATCGCGGCAACTGTTGGCGGCGATCCGGTGCAGCCAGGCGGAGATATGGAGGAGTTCCGAGGTGCGATCGAGGGCGCGGTATGCCTTGATGAAGGTCTCCTGCGTCAGGTCGTCGGCGTCGGCGGCGTTGCCGCCCATCATGCGATAGGTGAAGGCGAAAATCTGCCGCTCGTAGCGGCGCAGGAGCATCTCGAAGGCGGCCATATCGCCCTTGCGCGCCCGCTCAACCCAGACCATCTCCGGCGTGGACGTTACGACAGCAACCATGCTCGCCCTCCGTGCGCATCCCTTTTTGCCCCTATCGGCAGTATGGGCGAACGGAGGCGTGGCGTGCCTCGCCACTCGGTACAGGACGCAGGTCGCCTTTGGGACAGTTTCTTCCCTGACCCTTTGGACAGTGCGCCGCGCTATGGTACCGGCGGCGGACTGTCGTCGCGCAGGCGATTGCGGATGCGAGCGATCTCCGACTCCGTCACGTCGGCGGTACGCAGGTATCCTTCGACGCCGCCGTAAACGTCCTCCAGATGAGCGAGCGTAGCGTCCATCGTCTCGGCAACGGCGGAGAAACTGAGGGCGTAGTCGGCGGTAATCACCGCTGCGGGCACGTCAGCGACGGCGAGGAGCAGTGCGGCGATCAGGCCCGTGCGGTCCCGCCCGGCGTGGCAGTGGAAGAGGATACCGCCCTCCGGCGCGCCCGCGATGGCCCGCATCACGGCGGCGATCTGGGATTGGTGCGTGGCGAGGTAGGCGACGTTCACCGTCGCGGGATACGGCAATGCCGAGCCCCGCTGGGTCGCGAGCGACCGCGTGACCGCGACATCGTTCGGGTTGAGCGGCAGATTGTGCGCGATGATCGTCGCATGATCGGTAAACGGACTTGGATCGTCGCGCACTTCGACGCCGAAGCGCAGATCGATGATCGTGCGGATGCCGTACGCTTCGAGCGCGGCGCGCCCCTGCTCAGTCAGCCGCCCGACCGAGTCGGCGCGGATCAGTGCCCCCCAGCGCGTCCGCGCGCCGTCGCGGGTTGGCAAACCGCCGAGGTCGCGCGCGTTGTAGCACGCATCCCAGCGCAGATAGCGATTCTCGGTTCCATCCGGCACTCTGAGTCCGCGCTTTCTCGGTACAGCCGTTGCATCGACGCGCCATCATAGCGCACCGACGGCAGCACCGCCGCACGGAATGCTACGTCGTCTGTCGCCCGAGGGCACGGGTGCCGACCGCGAGCAGCAGGAGCGCGGCGCCGCAGAGGACGATCAGATCGAGCGCGATGCCGCCGAACCCCGCCCCCCGGATCATCACGCCGCGCAATGCATCCACCGCGTAGGTGAGCGGCAGGGCGTACGCCAGTTGCTTGAGGACGATCGGGAGCGACGCCACCGGCCAGATCACGCCGGACATCAGCACCTGCGGCACGATCACCAACGGGATCAACTGCACCGCCGGCAACTCGTTCGCGGAGACCGTCGAGAAGACGAGGCCGAGCGCGACGCCGATGACGACGAGCAAGACCTGGACGAGCAGCACGAGCGCGAGGTTGCCGCTGTGGTGGATGCGCAGCACGCCGACGAGAAAAGCGAGCACGATGACCGACTGCGCGACGCCGAAGACCAGGAACCCGCCGAGGTAGCCGAGGACAGTATCTGTGGTAGTAGCCGGGGAAGCGCGCAGCCGTTCCAGTGTCCCCTGGCTCCGCTCGCGCAGCACGCCGACGGCGCTGAGCAGATAGGTGAAGAGAATGACGAAGAGGCCGAGCAGCGCCGCCGCGAGCGTGTCCGTCGTCGTGAACTGCGGCCCGGCGTGGAGGTATGTCGTGGCAATGGGCTGTGCGAGCGCCGCCCCCGCCGCGCTCCCGGCCCCGCCGCCGAGCAGACCGCGCAGCAGTCGCGCCGTCTGCTCCGCGCCCTTCGTCCGGCCCGGATCGGAGCCTTCGACGAGCAGCGTCGTGGCGGCGACGCCCTCGCGTGGCACGACGAGCGCCGCATAGACATCGCCATCCCGAATCGCCTGCTCGGGCGCTTTCGTGCCGATATCCTTCAGTTTCGCGCCACCTTCCGTCAGCACAAGCGCGACGCCCGGCGGCACGCCCGGCCCGGTCACGGCCATCTCCAACGACTGACTGCTACTGCGGATCAGCGCCGTCATCAGCCCCATGATGACGACGGGCACGACGAAGACGAGCGCCAGCGACCGCCGGTCCCGCCGGAACTGCCAGAGAATCCGCAACGCGATCATCCCGACACGCTCCCACATCAGAGACTCCTTTCAGGGAGAAGGACTGAGGACTGAGGACGAAGGACTGAGTGAACACCTTGCTGGAGGAACGATGAGCAGCGAAGAAATGAAAGTGCGTGACTCTCCCCTTCTCAGTCCTCAGTCCTCAGTCCTTAGCTCGACTTTCCCCATTTGGCATGAGATGAAGCGGCGGGGTATGCTCGATACCACTCGACCAAGAGGAGGTACCGATGCATACCCTACCGCCCGCGATGATACTGCTGCTGCGCCCCTTCG
>JBPCMC010000282.1:0-2996 GCA_051002645.1 Thermomicrobiales bacterium | reverse complement strand
TCCTCCCCTCCCGCGCAGTGCGCGACACGTGTGGCACCGCTCCCGCTACCAAGTTAGCGGCTGGTCACATCTGACGCTCGCGGCGGGCGACGGCGGCGTTTTTGCGGTGCGCGTCGACGTAGAAGGGCATGATACCGGGCGGCTCCCAGTGGACATCGGGGTCGGCGAGCAGGGCATCGAGATAGGTTGCATTGTCGAGGAGCAATTGTGCGTCACCGATCGGCCCGTGCGAAGGGACGACGGTACGCACATCGTCTCGCGCCGCCCACATGCGCAGGGCGGCCGCCCACGGGCCGAGCGGCCCCTCGGTGGTCGTCGGGATGGGCCACTCTGCCGCGTCCCCGGCGAACAGGAAGCCCGCCTCCGGCAGATGCACGACCGCCTCGTCCACCGTGTGGCCGGGGAGGTGATGGACGGAGAGGGTCAGACCGCCGAGGTCGATATCCATGAACTCCGTGAAGGTGATCGTCGGCGGCACAATCGTCACATCGCGGAAGCGCTCCGGCTCCTCCGCCTGCTTTTCGGTCAGGGTGCGCTGCCCTTTGGTGAGCATCTCGGCGCGGCAGAGGCGATGCGCGATGATCGGCGTATCGGGGAAGGCGGCATTCCCCCACGAGTGATCCCAGTCCGCGTGCGTATTGACGACGAGCGTCGGGCGGCCGTGCCGTTCAAGCATGTCGCGGACAGGCGCCATGTCCGCCGGGCGGATCAGCGTATCGACGACAGCGCTGACCGTCTCGCCGAGGATGACCGCCGCGCAGACCATCATCTCCGCGTCGAGCGGGCGCTCCGCGAGCCAGATGGCGGGCGTCAACTCCCGCAGCGTGACCTCGGTCATCGCTCGATCCGATAGCGGCGAATTCCCGGCACTTTCCAGCCGATCAGCAGAACGGTCAGTACGCATGCGACGCCTCCCGAGATAACCGAGAAGGGCGCGCCGAATCCCGCCGCGACCGCGCCCGCTTCCAACTGACCCAGTTGTGGCCCGCCCTGCACGAAAACCTGATTCGCCGCCGTGACCCGCCCGCGCAGCGCGTCCGGCGTGAGGAGTTGAAGGACTTGATGGCGGAAAGTCATGCTCACCGTGTCCGCCAGCCCGGTGCCGGCGAGGAAGAGGATCGCCATCGGCATTGCGCGGGCGAAGCCGAAGCCGACCGTCGCGAGGCCGTAGGCTGCCACGGCGATCAGGAGCGGGTAGCCCGGATTATGGATGCGGTTCGAGAGCCCCGTCATCACCACCGCGCCGAGCACCGAACCGGCAGCGGGCGCCGCGTAGAGGATGCCGAGACCGGTCGGGCCGACATGGAGAATCTTCTCCGCGAAGATCGGCAGAAGCACGCTCGCGCTGCCCCAGAAGGTGGCGCAGAAGTCCAGCGACATCACCGAGCCGACGATGGCGTTGCTGCGGATGAAGCGCAGCCCCTCCGCCGCCGCCGCCCAACCGCGCGCGCCGTCCGTCGATGCTGCGCCGAGCCGCGACCGAATCAGCGCGAGCGCGAGGATGACAATGAGGAAGCCGCCCGCGTCGCAACCGTAGGCGCCCGCGACGCCGATGGCGCCAATCGCGATACCGCCGACCGCCGGGCCCGCGATCATCGCCACCTGCATGACGGTGATGTTCCAGGAGAGCGCGTTCGGCAGGTGCGGGCGCGGCACGAGGGCGGGAATGATCGCCTGCCGCGCCGGCATGTCGAGCGCGCCCATCGCGGCGGCGACGAAGGTCACGCCGTAGATGACGCCGAGATTGACCCGCCCCGCCGCCGTCAGGAGCGCCAGCGACGCCGAGCAGACCATCAGCGCGGGCTGGGTGATCAGCATCAGGCGGCGGCGGTCCACCACATCCGCCAGCAGCCCGCCGGCGAGCGAGAAGGTGACCACCGGGACGATGCGGAAGACGCCGATCAGCCCGAGTTGGAGCGCGGAATGGTGGAACTGATAGACCTGATAGGCGATGGCGACCGTCTGCATCTGCCGCCCGATCGTCGAGACGAACCGCCCGACCAGGAGCAGGAGGTAATCGCGGTGCTGGAGCGCGACGAAGGGGCTGAGAGGCGGGGGCGGCATGACCATCACGGCGGGAGCATCGTCAATCGCGGATTTTCCGGCCACGCAGGGCGCTCCCTTCCCTTGCTCCAGACAATGCCGCGCATCGTACCGCACCCGATGTCGATGGGGAAGAGTAATGAGTAGCGAGTAACGAGTAACGAGCCTGTCGGCCCTCGTTCCTTATGTCCGTACCCGGTACACTATGCATACGATGGACGACGCACCGACGACCTACATCATCCCCAAATACCTCGCGGTTCGCGCCGGGCGGCTGCGCTGGGCCGCGCGCGCGCACCTGCTCGCGATGCCCGTGGCGCTCTGGCTCCCGCTCCTCGCGGGCGCGCGGGGCGGGCGCGCGGTGATCGTTGCCGTGCCCATTCTTCTTGCCCTGCTGGCACTGCCGCAACTCGCGCCGCTCGGCGCGCCCCGCACGATGCGCCGCCGCTACCGCCGCCTCACCGGGCAGGCCGATCTGATCGTGCTCGCCGGCTTCTCCCTGCTCGCGCTGGCGATCATCATCGATACCCGGCTCGCATTCGTCGCGCTCGGCACCATCGCGCTCGCGGTGCCGGTCGCGGCCTTCTTGCTCCTCAGTCCGTCCGTCTATCTCATCCCCCACCCGGAGGATGTGCAGCGGCCGTAGTCCGCAGGGAGCCCACCCCCAGCCCCTCCCGACGCGGGAGGGGAGCAAATACGAAATGCCGTGGCCTGCAGTTGAATGCTTTGTCATTGTCCAGAGGGCGCATGCTATGCGCCCCTACGACGCCCCTCCCGTGTCGGGAGCGGGTGCCCTCGTATATTGGTGTTGACGGTTCACGGAGGATGGAGAGGGTGCGGGTGCCCATGCAGCAGCGACTGCGTCCCAGAGAGTGCCCCCCATCCTCCGGGACGCGGCAAGTCTGGACCGTATCGAGTGGCCTTGACCACGCATCACGAGGCAAGACGCCCGC